>DASSYL010000087.1:0-30938 GCA_035703315.1 Candidatus Acidiferrum sp.
CCGAGCTTTGACGATTTGAAACTGCCGGCGGTGCTGCAAGAGATCGTGGAGCTGCGCAACGGCATCGTGCTGGTCACCGGACCCACCGGGTCGGGCAAGTCGTCTACGCTGGCCGCGATCATCGACAAGATGAACCAGGACAAGGCGTTCCACATCCTGACCATCGAAGATCCGATTGAGTTTTTACATAGACACAAGCGCGCGACGATCCATCAGCGGGAACTGCACAGTGATACGCCGACGTTTTCGCTGGCCTTAAGGGCGGCGTTGCGGCAAGCGCCGAAGGTGATTCTGGTGGGCGAAATGCGCGACCGGGAAACGATCGAAATCGCGCTGGAAGCTTCCGAAACCGGCCACCTGGTGATGTCCACCCTGCATACCATTGACGCGGCGAAGACCGTGGAACGCATTGTGGGGGTGTTTCCGCTGGCAGATCAGCAGGCGATCCGGACGCGGCTGGGCAAAGCGTTTCGATTTATCGTTTCGCAGCGCTTGCTGCCGCGAAAGGACGGCAATGGACGAATTGCGGCGGTTGAAGTGCTGAAATCCACGATGCGCACGCGCGAATATGTGGAAAAGGGCGAGAGCGAAGGCAAGTCGTTGCTGGACGCGATGCGCGACGGTTCGAACGAAGGCATGCAGCACTTCGACGCCGAACTTAGCAAATACGTGCGCCAGGGCCTAGTGGACTTTGACGTGGCAATGGGTTTTGCCACCAACGCCGGCAATTTCCGGCTGGAGATGCAGGACTATCTGGACGACCCGAAGAACAGGCGCGCAAACGCTCCTGGTACCGACCTAGACCTGGAGCCCTGATTCTTTCTCAGGGTTGAGTCGCAGTAGGGGCTGACGCTTCGTAGAGTTCGATCAAGACTTTTGTCTGGTCCGGCGCAGGCACGAGAAAGAAGTTTACGTTGGTGCCGTCCGCCCCAGGACGCTTGGCCGGGTAGAGCGGCTGCACGGCAAACTTTTCGCGCAAGATGGCGGCCGCGCGGTCCACGTCGTCACATCGAAACTCCACTTGCTGCACGCCTTCGCCGAATTTTGCCAAAAACCGCGCAATGGCTCCACTCCCGCCGGCGTCACGCGTCGTCAAAATGTCCAGCGAGATTCCGCCAGCAAAATGAAGTTCGAATTCGCTGGCGTCATGTTCCGGCGGTACGTTGGCTAGGTGTGGCCAGCCATTGGCTTCGCGAATCTTAGCGAACGTGATGGGTTGTACGGCCAGGCCCACAGTTACCGACGACCCGGGACCACAAAGCCGAGCGAAGTCGGCATTTTCCCACCAGGCACGCACGGTCAAGTCGGCTCGTTGACGTCCCGCGCGGCAAATCTCGGTCGCCGCGTCGGCGCGTTCCTCCGGGTTGCGGCTGGCGAGTTTTTCGATCCATTCTGGCTTGATTTCGGGCATGGGTTCGTTAGGCCTGCAGTGGCCGACGTTGCATTATTTCGCCTCAACCGGTTTTCCTGGTTTTACCAGCAACGAAGCAATCACGGAGACGGCGAGCATACCCATCACTACGCCGAGCGACACCGCCACGGAAATGTGCAGCCAGGGCTCGGCAATCATTTTGGCGCCGATAAAAACCAAGACCAGGGCCAGCGCGATTTTCAGATAAGCGAACTTGTCCAGCACACCGGCCAGCAAAAAGTACAGCGCACGCAGGCCGAGAATGGCAAACACGTTGGAAGTGAAGACGATGAAGGGGTCGCGCGTGATGCCGAAAATGGCGGGGATGGAATCGACCGCGAAGGTGACATCGGTGATTTCGACGACCAGAAGGACGAGAAACAGCGGAGTGGCAAACAGCTTGCCGTTTTCGCGCACAAAAAAACGCTGTTCGCGATATTCCTTCGTAAACCGGAGATGTTTGCCCGCGTAACGTACGAGAAAGTTATTTTCTGGGTGGCTTTCCGCATCGCGGGCCAACAGCATGTGCAACCCGGCGTAGATGATGAAGGCGCCGAAGAGATACATGATCCATTCGAAGCGCGAAACCAGAGCCGCGCCAGCGGCGATCATCACGCCGCGCATCAACAGCGCGCCGACGATTCCGTAGCCCAGGACGCTGTGCTGAAATTCTTCCTTTACGGCAAAAACGCGAAAAATCACCAGAAAGACGAAAAGGTTGTCCACGCTGAGCGATTTTTCGATGATGTAGCCGGTAAAGAATTCTAGCGCGGGCTGGCGGCCGTAGCCGTAGAGAATCCACAGCCCGAATGCAATCGCCAGAGTGATCCACACCACGCTCCAAACCAGAGATTCCTTTATGGAGATTTTGTGCGCCTTACGATGAAAGACACCGAGATCGAGCGCAATGGCGACGAGAACAAATGCAATGAAGGCAATCCAATGAAGCGGTGTGTCCATCTCCCTATCAGTTCTGCCAGATCATGATTGTTTTGACGGCCGAACCGCTTCGTACCGTAAGGCCTCGGCACTTGGCCGCGCGAAATCAGCGTGAGGATAGATTGTCGGTCGCGTTCAGATTCGTCAACTCAATTCGGAGTGTCTGGCCCGGCGCGATTCTTACGGGGACATCCCAGCGGAGTCGCGCGTCGCCGGCGACAGCGGTCAGTGCAAGCGTACTCACCCAGTAATTTCCAGGAGCTAAACCGGGGACGGTGGCACGGCCATCCAGATCAGTATCGGCTTTCGCAGCCAGGTACTTGGTTTGAGCCTCGGCGGGCGCTAGTTGCAACACGCGGCGGCGGTGGGTGTTCTGCACCTCGGCCCATTTGCGCGCAGGGTTGACGCCATCGAGTTCGAGCTCCATTCCGGCCATGGTTTCCGGGCGCGACGTGATGAACTTTTTCAGGGAGTTTAGGTACTCCTGATGCTGCTTTTCGTAGCGCGTGGGATTTTCGGTCTTGTCCGCTTCGCGATATTTCGGGACCGGTATGCCGTTGGTCACGCCACCGCTGTTGGAACGCTGGTAGGCGAGAAGAAATTCCGGCACGTGAAGCACATCATCGGGAGTCAGAAGTTTGTCGAAGCCAGGCAGGGTCATGTCCATGACGTCGTGCTTGTGCAGCCAGGTGCGGAGTTCCGGAGAGATTTTCAGTTCGTCGATGAATTTCTCGCGGGCGGGAGGGCCGTCGCGTTCGTCAATATCCTTGACGATGTCGTCGTAGCTCTTGGTCAGCACGTAAAAGGTGAAGTCGCGGACAGGCTCGGGCTTGGCGGCCGTAGGGGTGACTCGCGCCGTGAATTCCAGCGCCCCGTTGGCGCCCTGGGCTTCGACCTCGCGAGCCGCCACGCACCGAAAAATCATCACGAAAAGGACCAATCTTTTCATGCCGCCATCGTAGCAAAGGACGAAAGCTGCGAGGTGCAATTCTTGCGAACTGTTTCTTAGCTGTGCGGGAAATGGAACCAGGACTCACGAAAAGAAGTACGATTCCGATCAAGCCTGCAACGAGGAGCAGAATCGCGACAATCCTTGCCACGGCAGGGCGAATGGATGGTTCCGGCGAACGCGACTCAGGTGGATCGAGCAAGTCCACGAGGACGCCTGTGCGAGGAGGCTCGCGATGGCCGCCACCCCGCGGCTGGGGCTCGAGTTCGTCAGGCTGCTGGTCGAATGAATATGGCACGCGGGCAGATTACGCCGCGGGTTCACTCAAAACAACCGGAACATGGTTTCGACTCTGATCCACGAAGCGACCGGGCGCTGGGCCGCGTCTTTGGCGGGAAGGAACTGCCAATTGCGCACGGCCTGCATGGCGTTTTCGTCCAGACCCATGCCGAGGCCGCGAATCACACGAACATCCTTTACGCGGCCGTCGGCGCCGACCAGAACGCTGAGCATCACCGAGCCTTGCAACTTGGTTTTGCGAGCTTCTTCGGAGTAAAGCGGATCGGGGCAGAGGCGGCAAATCACCTGAGTGGCAACGGGTCCGTAGGGACCGGCATCCTTGCCCACGCCGACGCCATCGCCAGGACCGGCACCCATGCCCTGATCTTTTCCTGTGCCAATGCCGTCGTCGCCGGTTCCTTCCGAATTATTCTTGCTGCTCATCGAGGGAAGTCCGATCTCGTCCGGGGAACGGACGAATTCGGGTGCGTAGGGCTCGGAAATCGTGACAGGCACCATGAGAGGATGCGGCCGCGAATCCGGAAGATGAGGTGCGGCTAAGGCAAAGCGAGCCGCAGGAGCCAGCTGGCCAGCGGAAGGAGGAAGCACATCATGACCGCCACTGTTGCCGCTTTTGCCGAGAGTTCCTGCGTCGGCAGCAAACAGCCATTTCGGCACTGGAGGCAGCTGGCCCAACACTGGCCTTGACCGCGGGTCGGATATTATTCGCGACTGTGAGAGCGAGAGAAGGGCGACGAAAACCAGCATGTGGAGGAGGGTCGAGCCAAATTGCGCGGCGGGAGCGGTGCGCGTGCGACGTTCGTCAAGCAGGTGAATGGGCGCGTGAGCGGCAGGCAGCGGCGCCCATGGCAACCGCCATACACTTAACAGGTTTTCGCGAATTCGTTTGAGGAAGGAACCACCGTTCAACAGCGAAGTCTTCAAGCCCAGGGCTGGCTCGCGCATCGCACGACCTCCGCAGCCGCTCGCTCTCGCACCACAGACAGGAGCGGCTCCCGACGCACTGTGGGAGCCGCAAAAAGTACAAAAGGTTGCTTTGCGGACGGATCAGAACAAACGGAAGGTAACTTCGATCGGGACCTGTGCCGGAACCGATTTGCCGCCGGGGCCGACTGCCGGGCGGAACTTCCACTGTCGCACGGCTTCGATCGCCTTTTCGTCAAGGCCGAGTCCGGGGCTCTTGGCGACCGTGATGTTAGTGGCACGGCCGTCGAGTGTGATGACCACCATCAGTACGACGACGCCCTGATACTTGGCCTTGCGCGCTTCATCAGAATATTGCGGGTCGGGGCAGTAGATGCAGCTGGGCATGCCGACGCCGTTGACGCCCGCGCGGAACGCTCCGCCGCCTGTGCCGCCACCTTCGCCGGGGCCGAGGCCGCCGCCAGAGCCGCTGCCGATACCGGTGCCATTGCCGTGCCCGAGCGACTCACTTACGCCATTCGCAAGCGGATCGCCAAACGTCGGCGCCTGAATATTCGAGACGCGGAGATCGGGCGGGCCGAGCAAAGACGGATCCATGGGCAGTTTGGGTGCCGGGTTCTGAATTTTCACCTGGGGCGGAGTGAACTGGGTCCACTTGAATTTCGGGAGCTTTCCGCGATTTACAGGAGCGGTGGTGTGGTCGTTTGCGCCGCCGCCTCCGCCAGCCGGTTTCGCGCCGGCGGGAAGTTTTGGAGCGTAAGGCGAAATGTCGAGCGGCGTCACGTCGGTCTTGTTCATGGCCTCGGTAGGAGGGGGAAGAACATGGGTGAACAGTGGCACAACGATCACGGCAATCAACACGACGTGCAGGCTGACCGAAATAATCTGGGTCCAGCCGAAATTTTCGTCCTTGGTCCAGATTTCCTTCACGCGGACGGGCTTGACTTCAAACGGAAGCGGAGCCTGCTTGGCAGGCGAGAAAAATTCCTTGATGCGCGAACCGAATCCGCCAAAGCCTTCCACCCAGCCGGTGGAGAGCCTGCTGTCAGAAGCGCCTTTGGGCACGGGGCGGCTGGAGAAGAATTCGCTGACGTTGTCCCAAAAGCCGCCGCCATATTGAGCGGGCATCAGCGTGGACTTCACGTCGCCGCGAATATTGACCGGACGCTCGAAGAGGAACTGCTTCAGGTTTGACCAGAAGTTGTCCGGCATGAGTATGGGCGGCCGGCCGAATCTCGGAACTCCCTGTGGAGAGGCGGACGAGTGCTGTCCGGTGGTGGTGTTTTCCGGATTACGCGGCGGTCCCAAGTTGAGAAGTGTTCCTGGCACGTGTCTCCGACCTGTTTGGGCCCTATTTGCTTAGACGCAGTTCGACCCTTTCGGGTGCACCTGCGAGTACGATTCGGGACAGCCGTGAAAGGTTGCTACTGCTTTCATCCGGTCTTACTCCGAGCCGCACCTGCATGTATTCTATTGTAACAACCGGCTGGGCAAGAATCCACGAAAGAAGCTAAAGGCGCAACGTGTTAGAATCCCAGTCCCGCTTCGTCTGCGACAGTTCCCGTCCTCCCCGGAGAGAGTTCCATGGAAGATCAGCAAAAGCAGGCCCGGCAGCAGGCTATTGTGATGGCCGCGGCTATATTCGCGGCGCGCGGTTTAACGGATTGGGATGGCGGGCGCTCGCCACGAGCGATTGCGGCCGCGGCCGACGCCATCGCCAAGGCAAAATTTATCGTTGAGGAAATCGAGCGCAAGCTGCGGTGAGCGTGGGAAGGACGGCTCTCCGGTCGGCTCGCCAGGCATGGTGCCCGCCGGAGAGCTTTGGTTTCGCTGCAAAACTCCCGTACATAATTTGCCGGGCAAGGGTTCCGTTGTAAAATCTTCGGTTACACTTCCCCATGTTTTCCCGCCGTGAGTCAGGCGAAAAACCAGGGTTGAGAAGGGATTGCGACGCGCCATCCATGTCCGAACCACTGAAGACGACGCTGAATCTGCCGAAGACGGATTTTCCGATGAAAGCGGGGCTGCCGCAGAACGAGCCGAAGCAGCTGGAAGCATGGCAGGACGCGAATCTTTACCAGCAGATTCTCGATGCGCGCCAAGGCAAGCCGCTGTTTGTCCTGCACGATGGGCCTCCGTATCCCACGGGAACGATTCACCTGGGCACCGGACTGAACAAGATTTTGAAAGATTTGATCGTTAAAACCAAGAGCATGGCCGGCCACTACGCGCCGTACGTTCCGGGTTGGGATTGCCACGGCTTGCCGATCGAAACGCAAGTGGAAAAGGAATTGGGTGGCAAGGGCAAGGTGGCCCCGGCGGAGTTTCGCAAATTGTGCCGCGAATTTGCTGCGCGCTATGTCGAGCAGCACAAGAAAGACTTCAAGCGGCTGGGTGTGTTTGGGCGGTGGAACGATCCTTACTTGACTATGAGCTTCGACTACGAAGCGACCATTGCTGCGGCGTTTCTCGAGTTTATGGAAAAGGGCTACGTCTATCGCGGGCGCAAGCCGGTCTATTGGTGCATCTACGATTCCACTGCGCTGGCCGAAGCGGAGGTCGAATACGAAGATCATGTCAGCCCTTCAATCTGGGTGAAGTTTGCTGTCGCGGGCGGCGGCCAAGGTGAAACAGCAAAGATTGGCGGTGACGTTTCTGCAGTAATCTGGACCACCACGCCCTGGACCATTCCGCACAACCGCGCGCTGGCGTTTCATCCCGATTTTGAATACGCCGTGGTGCAGACGGAAAAAGGAAAGTTGCTGCTGGCGGCGGACCGCGTCGCAGCCTTGCAGGCCGAATGCGAAATCAAAGAAGCGGACGTGCTGGCGAAGTACAAAGGCCGTGATTTCGAAGGGATGAAATTCGAGCACCCGTTTTTGGCGATTCAGGTGCCGGGGCTGTTGGCCGACTATGTGACGCTCGATCAAGGCAGCGGCATCGTGCACACAGCTCCGGGCCACGGCGTAGACGACTTCAATTCCGGCCAGAAGTACGGACTGGAGATTTACGCGCCGCTCGACGATAAGGGCGTTTATACCGAGGGGCTGCCGGAATACAAAGGCAAGGATGTTTTTACGGCGAATCCGATCGTGGTGAAGCTGCTGGCCGATCGTGGCGCGTTGCTCGGCAATCATCGATACAAGCACAGTTATCCCCACTGCTGGCGCTGCCACAATCCGGTGATTTTTCGCGCCACCGAACAGTGGTTCATTCGTATGGATGCGGTTCCTACGGACAGTCCGAAATCGCTGCGCCAGGAAGCACTCGACGAAATTCACAAAGTGAAATGGATTCCAGCCTGGGGTGAAGACCGCATCTACGAAATGATCGAGAAGCGGCCAGACTGGTGCGTCTCTCGCCAGCGCTTCTGGGGCGTGCCGATCATCGTGTTTTTCTGCGACGGCTGCGGGAAACAATTACAGGACTACCAAGCCCTCCGCAACGTCGTCGAGTGGTTCAAAAAAGAAGGCGCTGACGCGTGGTATAAACACTCGCCGGAAGAGTTGCTGCCCTCCGGTACGAAGTGCGAATGCGGCGGGTCGAAGTGGCGCAAGGAAAACGACATCCTCGACGTATGGTTTGATTCCGGCTCCTCCAACTTGGCCGTGCTCCACGGAAACGAATGGCCAGCGGATGTCTATCTGGAGGGTCCGGACCAATACCGCGGCTGGTTCCACAGTTCCCTGCTAGTGGCAACAGGTGTAAAACACGCGGCACCTTATCGCGGCGTCGTGACGCACGGCTGGACGCTCGATGAACAGGGCCGGCCGATGTCCAAATCTCTCGGCAACTCCATCGACCCAAAAGAAATCTGCGACAAGTGGGGCGCCGACATGCTCCGCCTGTGGGTGACTTCCGTCGAGTATCAAGCCGACGTGAAGATGAGCGAGAGGGTGATGACCCAGCTCAGCGAAGCTTATCGCAAGATTCGCAACACCTTCCGCTTCGCTCTGGGCAATCTAAACGAATTCCATCCCGCGAAGAATTCCTTGCCGGCCGAGCAGATGGAAGAGATGGACCGCTGGATGCTCGACCGCACGGCGCAGCTGGTGAAAAAGTGCCGCGAGTGGTATGCGGCATATGAGTTTCACCGTGTGTACCACGCGATTCACGACTACTGTGTCGTGGACCTCAGCGCGTTTTACTACGACGTTCTGAAGGACCGGCTCTATACAAAAGCGCCCAACAATCCCGCGCGGCGTTCCGCCCAAACGGCGATCTACAAAATCACTACCGCTCTAGTGCGTATCATGGCGCCGATCCTGGTCTTCACCGCCGAAGAAATCTGGAAGTATCTGCCGAAGTCCGCAAGTGAGGCAGCAAGCGTCCACGTCGCATTGTTTCCCGACGAAACCGAATTACGATCCGGGATCGCGGCTGCCCAAGTCGCCAACTGGGATCTGCTCGCTAAAGTTCGTGCGGAAGTCATGAAAGCGCTGGAGACGGCGCGCAACGAGAAGAAGATCAACTCCGGGCTGGAAGCGAAAGTCTTGCTGAACGGCAACCCGGAGCTGAAGGCGAAACTCAAAGCTCACCTCGCCCAATTGTCCGGCCTGTTCATCGTTTCGCAGGTGGACTTTTTCAGCGCGGGCGCGCCCGACTACAAATCGGAAGTGGTGCCTTCGCTGGAAATTTGCGTGCACAAAGCCGATGGCGCCAAGTGTGAACGCTGCTGGAACTATTCCACGCATGTCGGCGAAAACTCGCGTTACCCGACGATCTGCGATCGGTGTTCGGCCGCGTTGGCGGAAATCGAGAAAGCCAATGGCTGATCGCGCTCACGTTGAGCTGCTCTAGGCCGAGCATGATCCATCCGTCGCGCCTCCGCTGGCTGATTCTTACGTTCGTGGTCGTTTTTCTGGACCGCGTTTCCAAAGCTGCGATCGAAGCCAAAACCGTTGAAGGCTGGCGCCACGAGCTTGTCCACAGCTTCATCTATCTGGTGCACAGCAAGAACACCGGCATTGCGTTCAGTATCTTTGCCGACAGCTCGTCGCCGTGGACGCGATACGCTCTGATCGGCGGTTCGCTGGTAGTGATTGCAATTCTGGCCTGGTATCTGGTGGCGGGTTCCGCGATCTCGGCGCGTGCCGCTGCCGGCCTGGCATTGCTTCTTGGGGGAGCAACCGGCAACCTCACCGACCGCATTCTGCGCGGCGGCGTCACCGACTTCTTTGAAGTATGGTTCGGTTCCTACCGGTATCCGGCTTTCAATGTGGCCGATTCCGCGATCACCATCGGTGCGATTCTGATCTTGCTGGACGTTTTGTTTCCTCGCCGCGCCGCAACGAAAATCTCGGCCAAACAAAAGTCCTGACAACCTACTGCGTGCACAGCTCCTTTAGCTGCTTCATCGGTTTTTCGTTGGGCGGAATCTGCATGTGCCGCGCATCATAGATTTGTTCCTGCAGAATCGCGCCGTCGGGCCGCGCTGTATCCGGATCGATTTTATAGGCGCGGTCCTTTTCGGCCTTCTCCAGGGTAATAAACTTGAAGCCCTGCTGTTTCATTTGCGCCAGGAGCTGAGGGAGCATTTCCGCATCGAAGGCACCTATATGCATCAGCAGCACATACTTGATATCGCGATGAAAAAGCGCCCGCGACATTTCGCGTCCGAGCTTCATATAGTCCGATGCAGTGCTTAAGTAGCTTTCTTTGAGCCAGGCGATCGCTTTTTCGTCCCTCTTATCGAAGCAGCGGGCGTAGGGACCATTCCAAGCGTAATCCTCGAAATCCAGGGTGACCTGCGCGATTTTGTAGTGGTGGTCTTTGAGGTAAGCGCGCACAGCGCGGCGCTTCTCCCGTGTGTCGCCTTCATTCAGATACGGATAGCGCAGCCAGTGCCACTCCTTCTTGCCCATGAGATTTTGCAGCGTGGCCTCATTCTTGGCCACGTTGTCCTCAAAGGCTTCAGCTGTATTGTTGTTCAAACTCATGTGGTCGTAAGTATGATTCGCCAGCGGCTGCCCGGCTTCGCGCCACAACTGCAGCACTTTCAAATCTTCCGGATGGTCTTGAAGCTTCCCCGCATTGATAAAGCCGTAGACTTCGGGTAAGCCAGCTTCCTTGAAGGCGGTGAGAATCTTTCGTGTCACCTCTTCACGCGTCGTACCCGCGGGAAGCGCCCCGTGCGCCGGCAAATCATCAAACGTAATCGCCACCTCCTGCGCAAAGGCTGCCGTCGGAAGAGCAAACCACGCCACTCCGACGAGGAGTAGCTGAACCTGAATTACTTTCAGTAACTGACCACGAAAACCTTCGATCACGGACGCCTCCACCGCGCGGAAGTATAAAGCAGTATCGTTTCGTGCGCAGCTGTTGTTCCGCTTGATTGACCGCGCTGGCAAGTTTCTTCTCTACGCCCTATTCACCCAAGAAGTTAGGCAGCATATCGAGCTCTCTGGCATTGTACGTGGCCGGGGCCATCTTAGCGGTTATGACACCTTGGCTGCCGGCAGGCGATTGACACCCTCATACAGGCCCGATAGCGTTAAAAAATATGAACGAGGTGTCCTCACCCGTAAAAAGCTTCTTTGCTGCATCCAAGCGAGTGACTTTTGCCAATAAAGTCACCTTCCACGCTAGCCTCTTCGTACTAGCGTTGTTGATTCTTTTTTCGCGGCGGCCCGACGCCCTTCTGAACGCCCAGTTTTATGCGGAGGATGGGACTTACTGGTATGCCGACGCTTACAACTATTCCTGGCACTGCATCTTCATGCCCGAGGCCGGGTACTTACATACGGTTCCGAGGCTGGTCGCTCTTTTCTCACTGCTATTTCCTTTCGCTCTCGCTCCCTTGGTGATGAACCTTGTCGCTTTATGGTTTCAAATTCTTCCGATCCACATTTTTCTTTCATCTCGCTTCGGTTCGATTCGTTTCACTACTCGAGCATTGTGCAGCTTTCTCTATCTGGCATTGCCCAACTCATTCGAAATTCACGCCAACACGACGAACATACAATGGCACCTCGCCCTCATATGTTGCATGGTTCTTCTCGCCCGGCCGCCCGAAACGCGGTTCTGGAAAATATTCGATATTTCAATGCTGGTTTTGGCATCGATTGACAGCCCTTTGGGAGTTCCGTTGCTCGCGCTGGCGGTTGCGGTGTGGTGGTTTCGCCGGGACCAGGGAAGGATATGGGCGCTTTTGGCGCTCATCCCGGGAACGGTTATCGAAACGTGCTTTCTGCTCTTTTCCCACTCTCGTCGCGACGCCAGTAATGGAGCCAGTATCTCCCGGCTGGCAGGAATCCTTGGGGGACAAGTCTTCATGTCGTCCGTGCTGGGCATGCGTACCTTTATTAAATTCCATTACGGCCATGATCCAAACTTATTCACATTTCAACTTATCGCCTTATCCGTAGGAGCGGTAGTTGTCATTTATGCCGTTCGGTATGCTCCGCTAGAGTTGCGTTTGTTCATCATATTTACGGCTGCGGTTCTGGCGATGGCCCTGCGTCGCCCTCTGGCGAGTACCCAATCTCTTCCCGACCAATGGGCTATGCTGCTCATTCCGGGAGTCGGCAATCGTTACTATTTTTTACCGATGATAGCCTTTCTGGGTAGCCTCGTATGGATGATCGGAGATTCATCGGCACCAAGCAAAATCGCCCGTTACTTGGCGATTGGTCTGATGTTGCTGGTGCCTTTAGGGATCTATCGAGATTGGCAGTACAAGCCGTTCGTTGACTTCAAGTTCAGTAAGCACGTTGAAATTCTTGAACAGTCGCCGCCCGGCACTCGAGTGGTGATTCCCATCAATCCGATCTGGACCGCTTGGAAGATGGAACTGGTCAAACGATAGAGAAAGCAAGAAGGGCTCTTCTCGCCAACCTTATTCGCGACGCCGATAGATTACAACCACCTCGGGTCGTCGCGGGCGATAGGTGAGCGTATCCGTGCCCCAGCGATAGATGTCGTGGTTCCGTCCGCCGTCGGCGATTCCCACCAGGCGGTAGTGTTCGCGAACATAGGTATCAGCCCACCTGAAGATCAGGTCGTCGGAGCGGCTACGCCGCAGCCACGATTGGTTAATAAACACGGAGACGATGAATTCCGGCGCGCTTGCTTCGACCTCACGGATAAATTCCGATTGCATCACCGAAGCGTAGGATTGCTCCTCCACCAGCGCGTACGTGTAAATATAGCCGGTGGCGGAATGCCGTTGTGCATAGAAAAAAATTTCCGGTTCCGAGCCGAGCACTGCGATGCGCGCATTCTGGTCTGAGTTTCGACGAATATAGTCGGCTATGGCTACGGCCTCGGGGAAAGGGTTGACCCCATAAATTTCCCGGATGGCCGCGTAAGGGGATTGAGTGAAATAGGTTCCCCGGTCCGCATAAAGAGCGTTGGCGAATGCCAGCATGAAAACAATGATCGGTACAAAAGCCCACGCCTTGGTCACCTTCACACGACGCAGCAGGCCGGCCGCGGCGCTGACGCCAGCGCCAGCAAGAATCGCCAAGACGGGATAAAGAACGATGAAGTAATGGGGCCGATAGTAAAAGCCGACGCTGGCCGCGAGGAAAGAAAAACCGAGGAGGCCAAGAACAAAAACGCTATGAGGACGGAGTCTACGATCCCAAAGAAAAGCGGCCATGCCAAAGACAATCAGGAACCACATCACGCCAATATGTTCCTTCTGGAGCACCATGCGGTTGGCAAATTGGTTCAGGCCTTCCCGCGGCGTGAGTTCCGAACCGTAGGTTCGAGCATACGAGACAGTCCAGAACCAGAATCTCTGAAACACTCCGGCGCGCAGCAGGATCAGGCAGGTTAGGGCGTAAGGGATAACTGCGCCTGCGGAGAATGCTGAAAATTTCTTGAAAAGTTCGGCACGGCTGCGCTGCATGCCGTTTTCATACCACAAGAGATAAAGGCCGGCAAAAATTGCAAAGAAGACGCCGGGCTGTTTCATGAGCAAGCTCAAACCGGAAAGGATCCCGCTCCAAAAAAAGAGCCAATATCGTTCGGTTCCTCCGGCCTTCAGCAGCAGATAGATTGAAGCCAGCGCAGCCAGCGCGACGAAGTGCGTCGCGTGCCCCGCCAGTCCGAGAAGCTGCGGGCGGATGGAGAGCAGTGCAAACGTGCTACCCGCCACGACAGCCGCGGCAGGTTCGAAAATCCTTTTTGCGATTGCGAAAACCAGGAAGATGCACGCTGCGTTTACAACGATCAAGCCCAGATGGATGCCCGTTGCGGTTTGTCCGAATACCGCCATGATCAGCGCGTAGGCGGCATATGTGCCCGGCAGCTTCATGTTGTACGCAAGCTGATAAGGCGGAATTCCCTGCAGAATCAGTTGGCCGGCATACGCGTATTCGCCTTCGTCACGTTCGAGCGGCATGTCGCGTAAGCGAAATCGAATTCCGGCGATCAGTACGATGACCAGGGCGATCGCTGCGTATTCCCAACGGATCCGAGATCGAGTTCTGGACTGTTCCTGCACAACGGATTGCAGCGATTCATCTGTAGGCGCGATTTGCAAATGGCGTATTGCTCCCAAGCGTGCACGGTTTGACGGACTTTTTGATGCTAGCATTGCCACGCGATGTTCCCGGCCAGTTGAGGTTTTGCCGTGTTTGAAAATGTACTGGCTCGAACCACGCCGCGACGCATGAGATCCATGAACCTGGCCGCTAAACGAAACGAACTGGTTGTGGCCGACACCGACCGTGGTGCGCGACTCGACCGTTGGGTCTCTGAGCACTGCCCCAACCTTTCGCGGGCGCGTGTGCAGGAACTCATCAAAGGGCAGTTGGTGCTCGTCAACGACGCGCCGGCCAAAGCATCGTATAAACTGCGTGCCGGCGACAAAGTATTTGTCGAAGCACAGCAACGCCCGCCTCTCAGCGCCGAGCCGGAATTCATTCCGCTACAAATTTCCTATGAGGACGATGACGTGCTCGTGGTGAACAAGCCGCCGGGCATGAGCGTGCACGCCGGAGCTGGAAATTCGCGCGGCACACTGGTTAATGCCTTGCTCGGACGCGGGCAGGCGCTTTCCAGCGGCGGGACCGTGACAGACGACCTGCGTCCGGGCATTGTTCACAGATTGGACAAGGAGACGTCAGGGGTGATCGTGATCGCTAAAAACGACTATGCTCACGCGAAGCTAGCGGAAGCTTTTAGTTCGCGTACGGTCAAAAAGACTTACATTGCGCTGGCCGAGGGCAGGTTTGAAAAACCGAATGGAAAGATCGCCCTGCCGATCGGCCGCGATCCCGTTCGACGCACGCGGATGAAGGCATGGGCCGCCGCGTCCAAACCAGGGCGGCAAAACCCGGTCGGCCGTGCGCGTGAGGCGCTGACCGAGTGGAAAAAACTCGTTGAACTCGGGCCGGCGACCTTACTCGAGATCCAACTGCATACTGGAAGGACGCATCAAATCCGAGTGCACCTCTCCGCGGTCAAGCATCCTTTGGTTGGAGACACTCTGTATGGCGCCGCGTCCCACCTTCATGCCGGCAAGACCAACATGCCTGCGCTGGGCAGGCAGTTTCTTCATGCGGTTCGCATCGGATTTCCTCACCCGCGCACCGGGGCATGGATCGAAGCGCACGCGCCCCTTGCGCCGGACTTGCGTGACTATCTCGACCGCCTCGCAGCCGTGGAAGGAAAGAGCCTCACTTCGGCCGCAGATTATCTTTGATCGCATGCGCTCGGAAATCTACATCGCCCCGATTTCCGACCTAAAATTGACGCTGCGGTCGCAAGCTCCCTATACTTTCTCATCATGAATCGCCCACTCCATGCTCGGTTTCTTGCCCCGTTGCTCGCGTTGATTTCAGGCTTTACGCTGCTCGCGTTTCCACGCGCGGATTACGCGCAGCAAGCCGGCTCCCAACAGCCAACGCCGCCCCAGCAGCAACCAGGAGTGGCCCCTGCCAATCCGCAACAGCAGCAGCCTACGTTCAGAACAGAGGTCAACCTCGTGGACGTCCTCGCGACGGTTCTTGACCGGCGCAATAAACTGGTTCCCGACCTGGAAAAGGGCGATTTCAAGATTACTGACGACAACGCAGCGCAGGAGATTCGCTATTTCAGCAAGCAATCCGATCTCCCGCTGCGCATCGGCATGTTGCTGGACACTTCCAACAGTATTCGCGACCGCATCAAATTCGAGCAGGAAGCCGCGGTCGATTTTCTATACAGCGTTTTGCGGCGCGGCAAGGATCAGGCCTTTGCCATGACGTTCGACGATGAGCCACAGGTGATTCAGGCTTTCACCGGCGATGGCGGAATGCTGCGCGATGAAATCAACAAGACGCGCGCGGGCGGTGGCACGGCCGTATACGACGCGGTTTATGAAGCGTGCGCCAAGCAGCTCAGCAATCCTCCGCGCCCTCCGGGCGACCAGCCCGACATCGTGCGCCGCGTCATGGTCTTGATCAGTGACGGCGAAGACAACCTTTCCAATCACACCCGCGCCGAAGCCATCGAAATGGCCCAGCGCACCAACGTGGTCATCTATACCGTCAGCACCAGCACGCAATGGATTCAGCTTTCGCAGACCGACCCCAGCAAAGCCGCCAATCGCAAGATGCACCTGACCGAGGGGGACGAAATCCTGAAGAACCTGGCTGAAGAAACCGGAGGCCGCGCGTTTTATCCGTATCACATCGACGACTTGAATCAGTCTTTCCAGGACATCGGCGACGAACTGCGCAACCAGTACACTATCACCTACAGCCCGTCCAACTTTGTCGCCAACGGGAAATATCACCGCATCAAGATCGAAATTCCGAGTCACAACGGGTATCAGGTTCGCGCCCGCCGCGGCTACTTCGCCCGGTCGCGGACGGGATCTGCCGGCTCATCCCAGGCGCCAGCGCAGAGTCCCTCGACTTCCGCTCCGCCCGCGCAGACATCAATTGAGAAACCGTAGCGGCAGCCCTCCATCCGCAAAGATTTTTCATTTGGAAGTGTCACGGAGCAGAAACGCGTCCGCCTCAATATTTCCGCGTTCGATGGCGATCTGCTTGCCGTCCTGCGAATACTTGTAGCGGAAAATCAAATCCTTATCAAACGACGTCAGTTGCTTGCGGTTGGTGCCGTCCAGAGCCTGGACCCATAGATTGTCTACGCCTTTTTCCCGCACAACGTACACGATGGACTTGCCGTCCGGACCGAACAACGGCGCCGAGCCCATACGTGAATCGGTATCCACATAGGTCGGCTTTCCGCCCGCCGTGGGATCCAGCCTTATCTTCAGCTTGTGATCCGTTTCGGTTACTTCGGTGGAAGCGATCCATTTTCCATCGGCCGACAAATCAAATTGACTCACCGGCTCGTTGACAATGGTTTGCGCAGCTCCTCCATCGATCGGCACGCGCTTCACCGTCTGATGGTCCGTTTGATCCGTGTAGTACACCCATTTTCCGTCCCGCGTGCACACCGGCTCCCGGTCGTTCTGCCCCGACGTTAATTGCGTTACGTTGCTTCCGTTTACATCCATCCGCCACAGATGGACGGCCGCTGTTCCCGCCCGGTTCACCCGCCGGAAAACAATGTAGCGCCCGTCTCCGCAAGCGTTGATCTGGTCGGAAATATAGTCGGTGTCGTTCAGCAACAGCGTCTCTTCGCCGTTCGCACCAACCAATTTGATCTGATCTGCCTGCGGCAGGATCAGCTTTCCATTGGCGCCCCAGTTCCATCGCCACAAGTCCTCGTGCGAACTTAGTGGCACAGCCTTCAGCTGCGCAGGGGAAGCCGCTGGTGCAATTCCCAAGTCAGTTGTCACTTTCGTCTGGCTGGCCACCAGGGTCTTGCCGTCCGTCGACAGACTCGGATTCCGGTAATTATTCGTGTCGTGCGTGAGTACGTGGTACTCGCCGCTCGGATACGTCATGTACCCCAGTTGGTCTTGCGTCGATCCGGAAGTCAAATCCATCGAGGGAATAATCAGGCCTTGCCCATCCGGCATCCACACCGGCTCGTAGAAAATCCTGTTGGACGTCACAAAGTTCGTGATCTTTCCCGTGGCCACGTCCACTTGTACCAGTCCGCCCAGCGCATCCTTGCTGGGCTGCACCACCGGAATCACGATCGTTTTTCCGTCCGGCGACCAGGCTGGTGCGAAGCTGTCGCTCAGCAGGTTTTGATCCTTGAAAATCTGCCGTTCGTCGCTCCCGTCCCGCTTCATTACGATCAGGTCCCAGTAAGGCGAATCGTGTTTTTCGCGCAAAAACGCAAACCGTTCCCCGTCTGGAGAAAAGGTAATCGGGCTGTCCACGTCTTTCGCCACCACGCGCGGCGTTCCGCCCAGCACCGGAGCCGCATACAGGATGCCGATGATGTGTTCCTCTTCATCTCTGCGCAAAAAGTACAAATAGCTGCCGTCGCGCGAAAATGTCAGCGCCTGATACCGCGTTGCCGTCGGAGCCACTACTTGCGTATTGCTCCCCGTGGCGATATGCCGCAGCCAAAGCGATTGCAACCCGCCTTCGGAGTGCACTTGCAAAAGATATTTCCCGTCCGGTGAAATCGCTGCCCGCGATACGTGCCCACTGTTGGTCAGATTGGTGATCGCAAAATTCTCGAACGGCAGGTGTTTTGACTTCTTCAGCAGCGCATATCCGCCATAGCCGGCCGCGGCCAACAACAAAACCAGCAGCAGTGCGAGCAATCCGGTGCCCAGTTTGTTCTCTTTGGCGGCCGCTACGATTACCGAACCGCTCGATTTCTCGGGCTGCACTGGCGCTGCGTTCGAAGCAGACCGCGACGCTGGTGCGCTGGCGGCAGCCGCAGATGGCGCCACCGGAGTCCGCCCGGAATCGCTTTCCCGTTGTAACCGCTTCAAATCCGCCCGCAGTTCCGCCGCCACCTGGTAGCGACAGTCGCGGTCCTTTTCCAATGCCTTGTTCAAGATTCTCTCGAACTCCGCCGGCAGGCTGGGATTCAGCGTCACCGGAGAGGTCGGCGTATTGCGCAGAATCCCGTCAAAGATAATCGCGCTGGTTGAACCGGGGAACGCGTGATGCCCGGTCACCATTTCATAAAGCACCGCGCCCAGCGAAAACAGATCGGTGCGAGCGTCCAGCTCTTCGCCGCGCGCTTGTTCCGGCGACATATAAGCGATCGTACCCACCGCCATTCCTGGCGACGTCAGATGCGTTTCGTCCGGATCAATCGTCGCGCCTTCGGTGGTTCCCGGCGGCCGCGTAACCAGTTTCGCCAGCCCGAAATCCAGAATCTTGGCCGTGCCACGGTCGGTAAGGAAAATATTCGCGGGCTTGATGTCGCGGTGCACGATTCCTTTTTTGTGCGCCGCGTCCAGCGCATCCGCCAGCTGGATGCCGATCTCCAGCGTTCGTCCGAACGCCAGCGGAGCATTGAAGAGCGCGCGGTCCAGCGACTGCCCCTCGAGCAGCTCCATCGCCAGAAATGTTTTGCCGCTGTCTTCCTCAATCGCGTGAATCGTGCAGATTCCGGGATGGTTCATCGAAGACGCCGAGCGCGCTTCGCGCAGAAAACGATCCAGCGTTTGCGGATCGCGATGCTTGTCCTCGGGAAGAAACTTCAGCGCGACGCGCCGGCCGAGCTTCGTGTCCTCAGCCTCATACACCACGCCCATGCCTCCGCCACCCAGCTTGCGGAGAATCCGGTAATGCCCAATCGTTTGCCCGTCCATAGTTTGGAAAATATTAGAAGCAGCATGGTAGCGGCTGGCTCTTCAGCGGTCAATTCGCCTGGACGCTACTTTGATTCACACGCCTTGAGCTACCGCAGCACACACAACTCTCAGTGCTCGTCTGGTAGCACCGGCAGCACTGCCATCACCGGCGTGCTGGGATCGTCGCGCAGCTTCAGATAGAGCAGCGTACCGTTGGGGCGAGGCACATCCAACGAGGAATCCGCGAATCCTGCCGGCACCGGCGCGTTGCGAGCGAACTGCGGATCCGATCCGACCGACTCCACCAAAAACAGGCTCGATCCGCTCAGCCGGCACTGCTTGTCCGGACTATCCGGACACCGGATTTCCTTAAGCGCCGGCAACCGCACCAGCTTTGCCAGCGGAATCCAGTCGCCTCTGCGTCCGTCTTCGGAAATCGCCCGAAAGCGCAGCGGCCCGAACGCCGACGGCCCAAAACCCTTCAATGGCTCGAACGTGGCCATGACCGTTTCTGAGTCCTGCATCACCAGATTTCCTTCGCTGACGCTAAGGTTCGCCCGGAATGACTCATCTTCAGTTGCGACTTCAATTTTTCCGTTGCGTGAGAACTTCTCCGGCATGTCGGACTTCACAAAGAACGTGATTTTGCCGTCTTGCGGCAGCAAATCCTGATCGCCCAGCCGGATTCCGGCGGCGTTCGGCCCCGCCTGAATTGACTTGCTGACCAGCGTTACCCGCGGCCGCGGCGGCTGCACCTTCGTCTGCAAATCGAGCACCCGCCCATCTCGCAGCGCTACGCGCGCCACCAGGCTTTCGTTCGTTTCTAGTTTCGCGGTCGAAGCCGCATCCGGCGCGGCCAGATAGAGGATATCTTTGCGTTCGGCGCGAGTGAGCTTGGCCGGAGAAAAGTGAATCCCGTTCAGCTCAAATCCATTCACCTGATCCAGCCGCGTACCTTCCAGCACGCCTTGCTTGTCGCCCGCGCTGATGCTGAACTCATCCAGCTTCGCCGCTTCCGAATACGCATGCAGCTTCAATTCGTCCGGCTGGCTTTGTCCGAATTGTTTTACGGAAAGCGTGACCGGCCCGGTGCCGGCGTCCTTCAGCGGCACGTGCACTTCGACTTCGTTTGTTCCGCTGAATTTCCACGCCGGCTTCAACTCTTTTCCGTCCGGCAACGTCAGAGAAATCTTTTCCGCGCATATTGCGCAGATCGATTGCAAGTGCAGCGTGTCGTCTCGTCCGACAATCAACGCCCCCTGATCCGCTGCTGCGACATTCCATCCGCCCGCCTGCACGCTGCGCAAATGGAACGTCGGCCCCGCAAACGAATCAAACCCCCATTTGCCTTTCAACGTCGCCACCAGTTGCGTATCCAGCTCGCCCGGCGTCAGCTTACTCGAATCCATTACAAATCCGCCTCGCGCCGCGTCCGCCCGCAACGGCAATTCCACCGTCGTCCCGCTTTTCGTCGGCAGGCTCAGTACGAAGTCGTGTCCCAAGTCCGTCGAGAACACCAGCGGCGCTCCCTCCACCGGAAGCACCAGCGACGGATTCTGCAGACACTGCACCTGATCCACGCCGGGGTTTCGCAGCGGCGGCAACTGCGCCGCCTCGACCGCGGGAAGTCCCACAACGATCACCGATTTAGGATTGCGAAAAGATGGCGGGTTATTCAAATGCAAATTCAACTGTTCGCCTTTCGGCAGGGCCAGCGCGGGAATGTATTGAAACTCCGCCGTGTGAATGTTGCCCAGCAGGCGCGCCAGGTCCACCACCGCGCCCACGTACGCGCTGTAAAATCCGCCGCCAGCCACTGGCGTCGTGCTAATCGCTCCAACCAGATCCGCAGAGGGGCCGTTCGTCAAAGCCGACACGACCGATTGGCTATGCCCATCATCCAGCACCAGTCGGTCGGTATTTTGCGTCAAGCAACTCGCCTGCTGCTCTGCCGGGCGGTCAAAGCATTGCTGGTCGATCCGAATACCCAGCGTCTTCGCCATTTTTACAGAAACATCATGCAATGCCCTCGGATCGGCATCCGAAGTCTCTTTGACCACGCTCAAATATTTTTCCAGCCGCGACCTGTACAGACCCGCCTGATTCAAGTCCTGCGAAGCGCGCACGAACACGCCCGGCACGGAGCGTACCGCCCGGCTCAGCGTCGAAAATCCACCGCCGGTCTCCGGCGCAAGGAACACCAGCACTTGCTGCGCGTCCTGCGGCACCGTCACCAAAATTCCTTCCTGCTTGACCTTCTTGTTCCAGGTTTCCGCCTGCGTGATCCATTTCTCCGGCGGCGGATTGGTCGAGCCGCGCAAGAACGCGACAATCAACAAGTAATGCACCGACTGCGATTCGGGAAAATCAGGATGCAGCCAGATCCGATCGCCCGGCTGGAAATTCGCCACCTTGGCAATCGGCAGCGACTTGCCGTCCCGCGAAACCTTCATTTCCACGCGCGGCCCGATCAAATCGAACGACGCGGCTTGTGCTGGAACGGGTTTCGGCGCGACTGCAGCAAAAGCGGCCGCCAGTAAACCGCCAAGAACCATCTTCTTGATGCTGGTAGTTTGGGAACCTGAAAACACTCCTGCTCCACTTTCCGGCCTGGGGGTCTGATTTTTTCTTACTCGCAAGACTGCACTTCGCTCTTAATTATAGCGCGACAAAAATTCACACCAATATTTTCTGTCGAGAAGTTTGCAAAGAAACAAAAGGAAGAATCAATTTTTCGGCGCGTAGTAGCCTTTGCGCGTAAGTATCTTGTACTCCTTGCCCGGCGTGTCCACGCGCACCTTGCGGAACCTTCCATCCTTTGACGTATTGCTCGGATAGTACCCCAACGTGTACTGACTGCGCAGCTCTTCGGAAATCTGGTCGAAGGCCTCGTTCAATTTCTTTTCTGAAGAAACTTCAATTGTGCGCCCGCCCGTTTCGTCGCTCAGTTTTTTTGCCACATCCGGCCGCCAGGAGTAACCCGGATCGTGCACCAAAAGCACGTGTACCACCGTGTCGGTTCGCTGCGCCGATTCGATAGCTTCCTCCAGCCGCAGCTTGCTTCCTTCGTCCTGCGCATCGGTAATGATGACCAGCGCCTTGCGTCCCGCTTCCGTGGCCAGCTTGTCGCCACACGCCAGGTATACGGCGTCGTAAAAATGCGTTCCTCCGGTATTCGATGGGATCGTCCCTGGCGTCACCACGCCCCCGCTAATTGCTCCGATGCGCGCTTTGTTGATGGCGCGCTCGATTTGCGCACGATCATCCGTAAAATCGGCCAGCAGGTCCACGTCGAGGTCGAAGCTGATCACCATCGCCATATCGCCCTTTTTCATGACGTGTTCCACAAACCGCGATGCCGCCTCCTGCTCCGCGCCCAGGCGGTATTGCTCGCTTCCGCTGGTATCGATCAACAGCCCCAGCGTGATTGGCATCGTCACTTCCTTCGAGAAAAACGCGATCTTTTGTTCCTCGCCGTCTTCGAGTACCTTGAAGTCTTCCTGCTTCAAATCGCCCACGATCCGCTTGCTTTTGTCGCGCACCGTCGCGAATAGGTTGACGAGATTTACCGTCTTCTTCAGCGCGGGCCCTTGCGGCTCCTGGTCCGGCTGGCCTGGCACCGATGGAATCGCCAGGCTCGCGCTCAGCACGGTCACCGCTACTGGCTTCCATAAATTCCTCAGAGAAGGCATGTATACTTTCCTTGTGATCGCTGCCAGCCGCTAGAGGCTGCAGGAGAGTCCCGGGAAATCGCTCGCAACCGGGCTGGGTTGATTCTGCATCGGATAGGGTGTCAGGGTTTGCGCTTAAAAACCCTGAGTTCTATGATGCGACGGAATATCGGTAGGGATGCGTGAGCCCCGCGCTGCAGCCAAAGCGCTTCCCGACGACGGAAGAACGATCAAAAGTTTGGCTGGGTGAACATGAAAAGTCCACGAAAAACGCTGTTTCTAAGGTCCCTGCCCGGGCTGATGGTTTGCGCGCTCCTGGTTTTCGGCACTGCGCGCATCCTCGCACAGGATCCGCCTCCAGCACCCGTTCCCAAGATCCAGCCGCCTCCGATTTCACAAAGCCCTGGGGCTGGTGCACAACCAAGTACGCCGCCAGCCAATCCGGGGCCTTCCGACAGCCAGACTACCCTCAGAGTCAACGTTAACCTAGTGATCTTGCCGGTCACGGTCAAGGACGGCGCAGGTCGCCTCGTGCCCGATCTTACTCGCACCGACTTCCGCATTCTCGACGACAGCGTCGAGCAGCGCCTCGAATACTTCTCCGCCGAGGCCTTCCCTCTTTCGGCCGTCGTGCTCCTCGACAACGACCTCAAATCGAAAGACGCCCGGCAGGTCGAGTCCAGCCTTTCCGCCATCGTCGCTGGCCTCAGCACCAACGATGAAGCCTTCGTGTGCCGCTTTGACACCAACTTCCATCCCGGCAAGGGCTTTACGCGCGACCAGGACAAATTGCTTACCGAGCTCCGCCGTACCCGCATCGACGACACCCGCACCTCTGCGCCCCCGTCGGCGGCTGGCGGCGTATTCACCGCTGGCCCCACCATCAACGGCCAATCCGCCGCCAGTCCGGGCGCTCCGGCGACACCCGGCTCAACGGTCATCCTCGGCGACCGTACCACCAAGGCTCTAGATGACGCCGTTTACGAAGCCGCGCAGCTCTTGAGAGACCGCGGTCGCGACCGCCGCAAGATCATTTTTCTCATCTCCGACGGCGACAACGGCAAAACGAACGTCAACACCTACGGCAATACCGTCAAGGAGCTGCTCCGCTACGGAATATCCGTGTACAGCATCGGCGTGGGTAGTGGCTTTTACGAACGCAAGTTTTCCCGCCTTCAGTCCTACGCTCACGATTCCGGCGGCGACGTCTACTATGCCGCCAAGCGTAATGCGCTAGAAGGTCTCTACTCACGCGTCACCGAGTAGGCCCGCAACCAGTACACGCTCGGCTACAACCCCCGCGGCAACGACCGCGGCAAGGATTACCACACCGTCGAAGTCCGCGTCCGACGCGAAGGTCTCGACGTCCGCACCCGCGAAGGCTACTACTCCGCCGCTCCACGCTGACAAGACTTTTTTGCTGCCTAGCGATGATTTTTCTTGACTCTCCTGCGCTCACCACTTATATCGTGCAGAGAGCACGTGGCCGGCGCTGCCAGCCCGCGCACTCGAAATCACGCGGTGAGCGTGAGAACCGAACTCGTAAAGGAGCCACGGAATGAAGAAAAAAGCCAAGAAGGAAGATAAGAAAGCCCCTAAGAAAGGCAAATAAGAGGGCGGACGACTCGTAGCATCGAATTTGCAACAAAGGGCGGCGCCGGCCCTCAGGCTACGCCGCCCTTGTTATTACACCATTCTTACTACTCCCGCTGCGCCAGCGCTTCTTCGTGCGCCGGGCAAATCGGCCGGTACGCGCAACTCCGACATTGAAATCCCGGCTTGGCTGCAAACTGGCCTGCTCGAATCTCCGCCGCGACCTCCTGTACGATTTTCTGGGCCTCAGTGAGTTGCTTCGCACTGCGCGTCGTGGCCTGCCGTTTGTTGTCCTGCAAATAGTGAAAAACCAGCCGCACCGGATTCAGCTCGAAAATTTCTTTCGCCGCAATCGCGTAAATACTCAGCTGCAAGTCCTTGTTCGCTTCGGAGTCCTTCTTGGCCTTGCCTGTCTTGTAGTCCACGATCTCAACGTCCTTGCGCCCCAGTGAATTGATCTGGTCGATTCGACCTTTTACGATGACGTTGTTCTCCAGGTCCAACTCGAACGCCTTCTCTTGCTCCAGAATTTCCAACTCCGTCTCGCAAAGAGTTGTGTAAAACGTCTCCAGCTGCTCCAGCCCATCCTTTTTGTACTCTTGTTCCTGGTAGTCGTCTTCGTAGCCGATCGCCGACCATTCCGTTTCGTAAATTCGCCGCACTTCTTCGAACGGCAGCTTGCGGCCCTTCTTCAGTTCCGCGACCGCGCGGCGAATCGTCGCATGGATCACGCGCCCAAACGTCCAGGTCGCCTTGGCTTCGCCCTCAATGGACCACAGTTTCTCGAACAAATACTGTTGCGGACACCCGCGGTACCCCAGCACCGCTGACGGGCTGAGTGTCAGCGGCTCGGACACCGCCGGATGATAGGTCTCTGCCCAATCCGCGATTCGCGAAAAAATCCGGGGCGGGCCCTGCGCGGCAAACAGCAACCTCTGTAGCTCTTCCGTTGTCCCGGTGTTCGGCTCTGCCACGGGCACTAAGACCTTCGGTGCAATCTGCAGAACGTCTCGCCGCTTGACCGCCGGCGCCATCAGAATGTCCTCGATAAAGGTCGGCACCTTGCCGCGTTTTTCCGTCAGCGTCGTCAGCGTAAGCTTCTCTTGTGCTCGCGTCAGCGCCACATAAAACAATCGGCGCTCTTCCTGTGTGTGAAAATCTCCCTGCGGCAACTCTTCCTTCATCAATTCCACGGGAAAAGTGAACAGTGGCATACGCTCGCTGGCCGGAAACGCCCGGCTATTCACACGCAGCACGAACACCTGGGCAAACTCCAGACCCTTCGCGCCGTGTACGGTCATCAATTGCACCGCATCGCCGGGCGTGTCGTCCTCCAGCGCAATCGTCTCGTTCGCTTGTTGAAAATAATCCAGATATTCGAGAAACTCCGGCAACTTGCGCGTTTCGCTCTTCCCCTCCCACTCCTTCGCAAACTCCGTCAGCCGCTTCACGTATTTCAAATCCTGCGTGCCGGCTCGCGCCGGAATGTCCAGCCACTCCATTAGATCGCCCAGAATTTCCCGCGCCGTTCTACTCCTCATGACCAGGCGCTGGGAATTCAAATAATCCACAAGTTCGCCGAGCGCGGCGCCTGCGGTATCAAACGGGAGCTGTGCCTGCGGCAATTGCAGCACGTCGTAAATGGCTTTGTACTTGCCCTCTTTGCGTGCACGCCCGGCAAGCCGCACCAGATCGCCGGGCTCCAATCCCCAGGCAGGCGCCGCCAGGACGCGCGCGCTCGACACATCGTCATATGGCCGCGCAATCAGCCGCAGGTACGCCAGCGTATCCCGTACCAACGGATGATCCAGGATCGACAAGCGTGTGATCACGAAGGGAATCTTTCGCCGCGCCAGCTCGGGCACCAGCAAATCCCGATGAGCATGCTGCCGGTAGAGGACCGCAAAATCCGACCACTTCTTTCCCGCCTTTTGCGCGCGCTCAATCTGACTCCCCACCCACAGCGCTTCTTCTTCCGCGGTCACCAGTTCCGCGATGCGCACGCGTTCGCCTTCAGGCTTTCCCGGTTCCAGAACCTTGTTGGGGAAATCCGCGCTGGTTTCGTTCTGCGCGATCACCTGCGTCGCCACCCGTAAGATGTTAGGCGTCGAGCGGTAGTTTTCCTTCAGCAGCACGCGAAGTTTCGTCGAATCCTGGCCTTCCTTCCATCCGGCGAATCGTTCCAGAAATAACTTGAAGCTGCCGAACGATGCCCCGCGAAACCGGTAAATCGCTTGGTCGTTATCGCCCACCGCCACGATATTTCGTGGCCACGCGGTCAGCAGCTCCAGTAGACGCAATTGCGCGATGTTGGTGTCCTGAAACTCATCCACCAGAACATGGCGGAACCGTTTTTGCAGCCGCTCGCGCAAATCCGCGTCGCTCTCCAGCAGCTTCACCGTTTCGGTGATCAAGCCGTTCAGCGCTACCACATTCTTATCGCGCAGCAGCTCTTCGCTCGCCCGGTACGCCCGCGCTATCTCCTGCTGCTTCTGGACTTCCTCGAGGCGCTCTTTATAAGTCTCCTCATCAAGTTGCGGGCGCTCCTCCTCCAGCTTCGCTGCGCACCCGTCCGCGTATTGTTGATATTGCTCCCAGGAAACCAGTTCGTCCTGGCAGCGCGAAAAAAATTGCAGAAAGTCGTTCAGGAACTGCCCCGGCTCAGCCAGCCTGCGATATTTTTCCAGCTGTAGCCGGCGCATGTTCCGGCGCAACAAAATCCAGTGGTCCACCGGTGCGATCGGTTTGCGGTGTGGCGCGCCTTCTTTCAGAATCGCTTCGCAAAATCCGTGAAACGTGTTGACGGTGATTCGGTCGACGCGTTCACCGCAGGTTTTCTTGATGCGGCGCAGCATCTCGCCCGCCGCCTTGATGGTGTAAGTTAACGCCAGGACGTTTTCGCCCATCAGCGAATCATCGCGCTCGAACAGGCTGCGGATTCGCTCCGTAATCACTCGCGTTTTGCCCGTGCCCGCGCCCGCAATCACCAGCAGCGGCCCGTCGCCGTGCTCAATCGCGCGTTTCTGCGCCGCATT
The DNA here is from genome assembly GCA_035703315.1 of Candidatus Acidiferrum sp. GTDB lineage: Bacteria > Acidobacteriota > Terriglobia > Acidiferrales > UBA7541 > Acidiferrum. The sequence continues at coordinate 27,440 of DASSYL010000087.1, forward strand.
CAGTTTTAGTTGGGAAGGCTGCGGAGCCCGCTCCGGTTCGAAAAGCGATCTCATCACCTATCGAGAGTATCCAATTTCCGGTGGAACCGGAAACTTAGCGGCGCGTCTGCCGATCAACGCCCGCGGCGTTGGTTTCTGCACAACGGTCACGTATATATTCAGAAGCCAGGAACGGGGTAGTCTTAGCTTAACGGCGCCGCACTTTCCCCAGCAGCCGCAAAATCTCCATGTATAACCAGATGAGCGTGACCATCAGCGCGAACGCGCCGTACCATTCCATGTACTTCGGTGCGCCCATCGCCGCGCCGCGCTCGATCAGGTCAAAGTCCAGAATCAGGTTCAGAGCCGCGATGATCACAATCACCACGCTGATGCCGATTCCGAGCGGAGTGCTTGCGTTCAGAAACGACATGCCGGACCAGCCGAACATCGTCATGAACATATTCGCGAGGTAAACCAGCGCGATCGCTCCCGTAGCGCAAACGATGCCCAGCGTGAAGCCGCGCGTTGCCCGGATCAATCCGGTCTTGTACGCCAGGAGCAGCACAAACAGCACCCCAAATGTCAGCGCCACCGATTGCACCGCAATCCCTGGATACCTCTGCTCAAAAATCGCGGAAAGTCCGCCCAGCACCAGCCCCTCAAACAGCGCATAAATCGGCGCCGACAGCGCCGACCACTCCTTCTTGAACACTGTGACCAGGCACGTGATTAGCCCGCCGATCAGTCCGCCGATCATCCACGGAAACGCCGCTTCCGGCTGCTGCGAGTGTGCCAATCCCCATGTCCACGCCGCGGTTACCACCACGCACAGCAATAGAATCCCCGTCTTGTTGACGGTTCCCTGCACCGTCATCGCTTCGCCCGCCGCGATGTGCGGAATCTGCCCTTCGAATGTCTTTTCTTTCAATACCGGATTCGAATTGCCGAACAATCGAGCCATGCTGGAACCTCCCCATCAGAACATCGTCAAATCGCGTTGCCAAATTCTAATGCGGCGCTTACTTCGCCTTCTTCTGCTTGAAGCTCTTGCAGGAACATTCGTCAGTGTAAGGCGGCGTGGAACCGTGCTGGCAGCCGTGCGACGCGCCGGCCTGCACGTGCTCGGAGTAAGTGTGCCCACAGGTGCACTGGTCGTTCTGCTTTGGCGGAGGTGGCGGAGTGTATTTCATATAGTCCAGTCCGGAGAAACCCGGAATCGAGAATTTATCGTAGCCCGAACGCCCGTTAGCAATCCTGCCGCGCAAAGCGTCAGCCACTTTGAAAATATTTTGGTACCGCTAACGGGAATCGAACCCGTATTTTAGCCTTGAAAGGGCTACGTGCTAACCGTTGCACCATAGCGGCATGGGAACAAATCAGACTCCAATAATTATACGGGAAACACTGAGAATCCGCCACGTGCCGGCCGGCTCGGGTTTTACTAGGGCTGGTGCAACTGTGCCAAACCGGGCTATTGACGTCCGCCCGCGGGAACCTTACTCTCGGCCTTAGCGGTCCCCCATAGACAGAATTGCTGGCGGAATGCCCACGGAGACCTGAATTGCCCGGCCCGATAACATGGCGTCTCACCGGTTCGTTGCTTGCCGCAACGGCGGTTCCTTTCTTTCCCTGCGTCGCGCACGCGCAAACCCAACAGCTCCCTACCGCCGCAACCACCGCTTCCGTCACCGCCGACGCTTTGACGGTTTTCACGGAAATGAGCCGCTCCAGCGAGGTGGTGAAATCGCTCACAAAAGGCGATTCCGTTTACGTGGACCTGCGCATTGATCAAGGCGGTATGAAATGGTGCGGCATCCGCATGACCGCGCAGACCAACCGGCTCGGCTTTGCCGATTGCAAAGGCTTGGTTCGAACCAGCGCTCCCATGGTCGCCGGCGGTTCTAGTTCACCGAGTTCGGCCCTCGGCTCCAGTTCGCGTTCCGGTCCCGTGGAAATTCCCTTCGCGCGGCCGGCATCCCCGACGCAAAGCGGCTATGCGGCGGTGAAAGCCGAGGTGGTTAAAGAAGGCGTGATCGATTCCGGTTTCATCGCCATCACCGAAGCCCAAGCGCGCAGTGGAGGGTCGGCCGCTGTCACCCGCGCAGCGCTCGCTCACTATGCCGCCGCCGAATTCGAACTGGCGCAGCATGACCCCGATCGCGCCATCGAACATTTCGACGCCATGGAACCGTTCGCCGGTCAGCAGCGCGAACTGCTCTACTCCTGCCTTGTCGGCCGTGGCTATGCGCTGCTCCTGAAAAGCGAATTCTCCGCCGCTCTCGACCCGATTTCTCGCGCGAGAAAGCTGATTCCCAGCGCAGCTTCCGCCGCCCTGCTCGCCGGGTGGGCGCACTATCGCCTCAATCAGTCCGACGACGCTATCGCCGATTTCCAGGTCGCGCAGCGTCTCCAACCGAGCGCCAGCGTCGCGAGCATGCTGGAAAAAGCAAAACGCGATAAAGAAGCCGAGGGCGACTTCCGCGAAGGCGAATCTTCCCATTTCCTCGTCCGCTATCATGGCGGAGCCACCCGTTCGCTCGCTTCCGACGTCACGTACGTTTTGGAAGACCAGTTTCAATCGCTGCGTAATGAATTGCGGTTTACGCCTCCGGAACCGATTGCCGTCATTCTCTATACTCAGGAATCGTTTCGCGATGTCACACGCTCTCCCGGTTGGGCCGGCGCGCTGAACGATGGAAAAATTCGCGTCCCGGTACAAGGCATCGACACCGTCTCCGACGAACTGACGCGAATCCTTCGCCATGAACTGACGCACAGTTTTGTTTTTCAGAAAACTTCCGGCCGCGCTCCGACCTGGCTCCAGGAAGGGCTTGCGCAATGGATGGAAGGCCGCCGCACCAACGGCGATGCCGCGCAGCTTGTCGCGTTCTACGAACAGGCACAAGGCAGACAGTTGCGTTATTTTGACGATTCGTGGATGCGCTTTTCCCCCGGTCAGGCACGCTATGCCTACGCGTGGTCGCTGGCGGTGGTAGAAATGATTGAAGCTCAGCAGGGTTCGGACGGAATCAATCGCCTGCTCGAAGCGGAGCGCACCGAATCCTCACGTGAAGGCGCATTACGCGAAGGCCTTCGCATGAATTTCTCCAGCCTCGACGACGCCACCATCGACTACCTGAAAAAAACCTACCTGCAGTGATTTCCCAGAGCAGACTTTTCTGGGGCATTTCGCGTACCTGGCGAAGTGAATCTTGTCTGCTCTCCTCGGGCCAAACCATGACACAGGCGCAGACAAGGATCGTCTCCGGCTACGACGTAACTGTCTGAACTTCAACTTTGCCGGTCTTGCCATTCTTCGTGCCAGGCCGCCTGGATGGCCTCTAGCTTGGATTCGTTGGATTTGGCGGGATCGCCGCCGAAGTTTTGCAGCTCAGTAATCCATTTGTGCATGTCGGTGAAACGCACCGTGTAGGGATCGAGCTCCGGAAATTTGTCAGTCAGCGCAATGGCAATATCTTCGAAATTGTCCCAATCCAATGTCGGCGGCATCGCGTCT
>DASSYL010000120.1:0-2619 GCA_035703315.1 Candidatus Acidiferrum sp.
ATCTCCAGAATGCGCTTTTTGCCGAGGACCAATTCGGCCACCGGCACCAGTGTGGCCTCCGCGCCTTTGCGGAGGATCGAGCGGCCCGTTCCGAAGAATAGGTTTTTTACGAGTTGCTGCGTAATGGTGGAAGCTCCGCGAGTGCGCTCGCCTTCCAAATCGTCTTCGGCGGCGATTTGGATCTCGTGCCAATCGAATCCATGGTGCTGGTAGAAGTGCGCATCCTCCGCGGCGATTACAGCGTGCAGCAGATCGGGCGAGATTTGGCTGAGCGGAACGAATTTGTAGCGTTCGCGATATGGCTTGTGGTGGATTGCGGCCTGCAAGCGGCGCTCTATGTGCACCGCGGTTGTCGGTGGGTCGATCCACCGTGCGGCCACAAGCATCAGCGCGGCCAGCGACCAAAGAAGCGCCACGCCGATGACCAACCATCGAATAAAGGCTCGCAGGAAGCCATTCGTGCGAAGCGGGCTCGTCTTGATGTCTGTATCCGGCATTGCGGTCACATTTCAGAATACTAGCCTCGGCTGGCTTGCCGCTGACGGGATGTTCTTTGTGCGCGCGAATCGAGAGTGCTCCATTCTACCGGAGGCCGCTCGGGATAAAGTCCTTCGATCCCAGAATCCCATGGAAGCCCGCTACACACTGAAACGTTGAGATCGAATACGTACAGCCAAGGCTCTTGGTAACCCATTTAGAATGCATGCGGAAACTGAGAAGTGGGGCTAGACGGGCAAACGTCGTCTCCTCCAGCTGTGATCTACATGTTGCCAAGACACCCGAAGTGTAACCAACTTACTGGTTCACCAGCCGCAGCGCCACTCCGTCGGTGAACCTCGGAGCTTTCAGGACGCGAGTTCCGCCTGGATGCCCGAAGCTCTCGGTGCGCAAGCCCGCTCCGGTCTCGACATTCACCCATTCCACCGAGTAATGCCCTTTCGGCAAATCCAGCATCAACTCGGCGGCACCACTGCCAACCCCATTTCCATCCAGGTACATCGCATACTCGCGGCCCGGATTGGACAGCACTCGCGCACCGACTCCGGCGGCGTGTTTCACCACGCCGCGATCTGGCCGGAGGTCGGTCAGCGAAAACCGTTGCAGAAATCTTTCGAGAATCGCCAGCTGATGCCGCAGCGTAGCACTCCCGCCGCCCGGGCCGTTTGCTTCCGTGTCGCCTCCATCTTCGTGCCCCACGGAAAACGAATAGTCCAGACCGTCGAATGTGCCGCCGCCCGAAAGGAGAAAGTTCCACGCCTGCCGCAAATACACTTTGTCCTCGCGGCCCAGAAATCCCGTTTCGTCGTAGCCAATCGCTTTCTCCAATCCGTAGTTGTCCAGAGCGGCTTGCGGATAGGCATAGTGAAAATTCACGACGCTCGCCTGCGGCAGCAGCGTGCGCACCGGAAAATAGAAATTGCAGTAGTTCTGGGCGATCAAATGTTTGTTCAGAAGCGATGCTTCCTCCGAAGTAATCCACTCGGCGACTTTTCCCTGCCACGCGACTGAGGCTTCATCGGCCAGATCCACCGAGTTCGGGTAATTGTCGCGCGCCGGCTTCGGCAAATACGGGTTCACCACATTCGACAGCACCGGCCGGTCCGACCATGGCTCGTTCTGGATTTCAAAAATCACATTGTCGAATCCGTTCGCTTCGCGCACCAGCTTTCGCACGTACTCTTCCTGGAATTTCAGCACGCTGCCGTTTTCCAGCGTGGCCACCTTTTTCCAGTCGCTCACGTCGGTGCTGTTCACATTGTTCGCGCTGTTGAAAGGACTCACCGTCCACTGCACATCGCCATAAGTGGAGGAGAACAACGAAATCTCCACCACGATCCCGGCCTTGGCGGCTTCCGCAAGGAAGTCTTGGTAGCGCGCAAAGTATTCCGGATTCCATTTGCTCAGATCGAACTTGTTACCGCCGCCCGCATAGCCGCCCGTACCGCTGCGCATCCACGGAGCAAGGAATCGTCCCGGCTGCGGTGCCAGCGTGTTCCTCTTGATCCCGAACGACGTCGCCGGAACTTCCACGTAGCTGCCGCCAAATATCCGCGTGCAATTCATCCCGTCCGCCGCCAGCGTCGCCAGATATTTCTTGTAGTCGAAATCCGCATTCAGCACGGAGCCGTAATGCTCGCCGCTGGTAATCAGCACGGCAGGTTTGCCGCGAAACAAAAAATAATGCGGGTTCTTTGGATGCAAACGAATGGGCTCCGCGATTTGCGAAACGAGCGGGGCGCAGCCGAAAGAAACCAGGGTCAGGAGAAAAAACACAACACCGGCTTTACGAACGGAAATCGCCAAGGCAACAGCTCCTTTCGCCGGCAACGGCGGACCCGAGTTCGCGCGTAAAATCGCCACGCAAAAATCGCGCCCGCTAGATTACACCGGTTTGCTGCGGCAGGGACCCTTCCCTCGGCGATCGCCGGCGGGATACAGCCCAAGCCCGCTACCCGAATTCCGAGCGGTTGTGCTATAAACGGTGCGCCGTGAAACAGGGTGTTCAGCGAGCCGGCGCTCGGGGCCTAAATGGCGAATCCAGCGGCGCACCGTGCGAAGAAACCGCCGAGATCGCCAAGGAACCGGGCCGGCGCGTTTTGACCGAAGAATCCACAGCCT
>DASSYL010000186.1:0-9282 GCA_035703315.1 Candidatus Acidiferrum sp.
GCCGTCACAATTTCGCCGTCGCGAATTGCCCGTCCTACTCCCGGCTCGCCTTCGCGTTCCGCCGTAATCCGCACGTTATTGATGCGCTGCACGCAGTAGGTGCACTTTTCCATCACACCGCGGCTGCGAATCGTCACTTCCGGATTCCGCATCAGTTTCAGGGAAGGCGTTTCCCAATCCTGGAAGCGCAGGAAGTTAAACCGACGCACCTTGTAAGGGCAGTTGTTCGAGCAATAGCGGGTCCCGATGCAGCGGTTGTAGACCATGTCATTCAGGCCTTCTTCGCTGTGCACCGTCGCGCCCACCGGGCAAACCTGTTCGCACGGCGCGTTTTCGCACTGCTGGCACGGCACCGGCTGAAAATAGGTCGTCGGATTCGCCAGCGCAGGATTTTCTTCCGGCTTGTCTTCCTGCGACGCCAGCCCCGTCTCGTAGTAACGGTCGATGCGGATCCAGTGCATTTCCCGCCCGCGCATTACCTGGTCTTTGCCCACCACGGGAATGTTGTTTTCGCTCTGGCAAGCCACCACGCAGGCGTTGCAGCCATTGCACTTCGTTAAATCAATGGCCATCGCCCACTTGTTGCCCTTGTAATAGCCCAAATCCTGAAAGTCCCGGTACAAAGAAAAGTCCCGTTTCGGCGTTTCGTCGTGCTCCCGCGCGAAGTCCGGGTTTTTCTTGAACTCTTCCAGCGTTGCCGTGCTCAAAATCTTGCGGCCTTCGACATTGTGGTGATACTGCGTGCAGGCAATCGGATAATCGTCGCCGGTCGTCGTGACCTTGCCGCCGCTTGCCGTCCACAGCGCATCCGAGGCGCGCACCGCGTACGCGTTGAACCCCTTGTTCGAACCGGTGAACCCGGCCTTCTTGCGGCCATAGCCAAGCGGCAAAACAACCACCCCATCCGCCTGCCCCGGCACTACCCACGCCGCCGCCGTAACTTTGCTGTTCGATAGCGCGATATCCACTAGCGCCGAGCGGATATTGCCGTGTTCTCCGCCCCGCGACATGATCGTGTGCGTCACGCCCAGCTTTTCCGCAGTCGCGGGACTCATGAGCGCCGCATTGTCCCAGGTAATCTTCGTTACCGGCTTGGCCAATTCCTGCAGCCAGCCGTTGTTGGCAAACCGCCCGTCATAAATCGTCGGATCGGGCCGGAACAAAAATTCCGTCTCAGCGGTCGTCTTCGCCGCCGGCAGGCTCGCCAGCGTCGACCGCGCCAAAATGCTCACCGGCGCAAACGCCGATCCCGCCACAAATCCGTCATTCAACGACTTGCGCCAGAATTTATCAAGATCCGCGCCGCCCGGCATCGTCTTCAGCCGCTCGCGCACCGTGTCGTAGGCTGTCACGCCCGGCTTGTCGGAAAACGCCGCCAGCACTTCAAACGCCGAGTGCGCGCGATAGAGCGGCGCAATCAGCGGCTGAATTACGCTGTACGTGCCGTCGTAGGCCCGCGCATCGCCCCACGTTTCCAAAAAATGCGCTTCCGGAATATGCCACTGCGCATACTCGCTGGTTTCGTTGTAGTGCGAAGCTAGGTGCACCAGCGTGCCAACCTTCTTCAGCTTCGCCACGAAATCCCAATCGTGCGGCGCGTCGTACACCGGATTGCCGCCCACAATCAGCAGCAAATCCACTTTGCCGCGCGCCATATCGGAGCAAAGCTCGCGCAGCGACCCCGCATGATTCACCGGATTCGCTTCCACCGGTTCGGTGTAGTACACCGTCGCGCCTGCATTTCCCAGCAAATCGTTCAGCAAGTGCGCCAGGGCATGCACTTCTGTCGGCTGTTGCGGGCCGGCCACCACTAACCCCGCACCCTTGTGCTTCAACAAATCCGAAGCCACGGCGTTCAGGAATTTCTCAGAACCCGCCGGCGCTGTTGCCGCACCGCCCGGCCCGATTTTTGCCGCTAGCGCCCGCGCGAACAGCTCCACATCATTCGCTTTGAGCGGCAGCCGGTTATCCGCCGTTGCGCCCGTCACGCTCGGCGTCGGCTCAACCACATACAACCGGTTCATCTCGACATCTTGGCCCGCCAAATGCCGCTTCCGGTAAAAATCCTTCATGTAGCGAACGTGTCCCGGCCCGTTCGCCAAAAAATCCGCGTCCAGTGAAACAATCACTTCCGCGCGGTCCAGCCTGTAAACTGGATTCAGCACACGCCCAAACGCCAGCTTCGCGCCTTCCCGCGCCCCGTCGCCGATCGCCGGCTCCCACTGGTGCCACTTCGCCTGTGGATACAGCTTCAATAGCGCATCCAGTTGCGCCGCCACCATCGGTGACGTAATCGTCCCCGTCAAAATCCGAAACCCCGCGCCGTTCACGGCTTTCTGCGAAGTCGCCAGCCCCTGTGCGGCGTTTTTGAACGCCTCCCACGTACTCAGTTGCCCGATGTTCGTCGTGGTCTTTGCTCGGTCGGGATCGTACAAATCGAGCACCGCCGCCTGCGCAAACGCATCCGTAGCACCCAGGCTCGCCGGGTGATCCGGATTCCCTTCAATTTTTGTCGGACGCCCTTCGTGACTTTCGACCAACAAGCCTAAAGCATCGCCGCCAAACGGCATCACTGTCGCAAAGTGCAAAGGCTTGCCCAGCACCAATCCATCCGGCTGCTTCACATAAGGCACAATGTGCTGCTCGGGAGGAAGTCCGCATCCCGCCATTCCCGCTAGTGCCAGCGAAGCACCCATCAATTTCAGGAAGTCGCGGCGGTCTACGGACTCATCCCACTCCGAAGCGCCTCGCGGATACTCCCGGTGCAGCATGTCCTCAAAATGAGGATCGGCCGCTAGTTCATCCAGAGTCCGCCAATACTTTTTCCCATGCTGCCCGCTCAACTTTTGCCGCACTGCCGTCAAATTCAACGAATACTCGCGCAGCTCGCGCTCGTCCGCAGTGGGCGGGTGATTATCGATATCAGGTTTATGCTCGTGATCGCTCATACCGTCCACTAACGGTGGCACGTCGAGCAGCTCGTCAGCTCGGTCGTGCTCCGAATATTGCGTTCCGCGTGATATTTCTTGCCCAATTCCGCCTGATTCGCCGGAGCCGTCCATGTCATGTCGTACACCTTATCGAGCGGCCGCAAAATCTTCTCTGTGTTCTTATGGCAGTCCAGGCACCATTCCATCAGCAGCGAGTTGGCCTGAAACACCAGAGGCATCTGATCTACGCGCCCATGACACGTCGAACAGCCCACGCCCTTGTTCACGTGGATGCTGTGATTGAAATATACGTAGTCCGCCAGCCGGTGCACTTTCACCCATTCGATCGAAATGTCGGTGCGATAACTTTCACGAACCGGCTCCAGGTATCCGACATCATTGAAAAGCACCGAATGGCAGGTCATGCAGGTTTTGGTGGGAGGAACTCCGGCGGTTGCAGAGGTCTCTACGCCCGTATGACAGTAGCGGCAGTCAATTCCGTCGTCGCCCACATGGTGTTTGTGGCTGAATTGCACCGGCTGCGAACGTGAAATGTATTGCCGCGTGAAATACGGTGAGCGCGCCAGCCCCAGCACTCCGGTCAAAGCCAGTGCGGCCAGGAATATTCCCGAAAACAGACTAAACCTGGCGATAAAATTTGTGCTGCGGTGAAAAAGCTGCGCCATTTTTAAGTTGCACTCTGGCGGGGTCTCCGAAGAAGGAGCGGGCACCTAGGAGAAACCACCCTCAGTCATCACCGGACGAGTGCGTGCCCGGGTCGAATATGACGCGATAGTTTCCAACAAATCTTTTCGAATTGCAACTCCGCGCCACACAAGAATCTTTTTTGCACGTAATTAATCTTGTTCAAATCATTTGTTGGTTCTGAAACACTCGCTGCCATTTCGCGACTGCACGTATCCCAAATCGGCCGGCGCTGTTCTTATCGGACACTCAACTTACTGAACCAGATAACTCTTCGGAGTCGATCCAAGCCTTCTTCTCTTGGCAGCGCGTTTCACCATCCCTTGCGGTATTCCCGCTTCAGGAAGTCGTTCGCCGCCGCCACGTTCGTCACCCGCATGTTGTCGCCGTCGTAGCTGATCTTTCTCCCCGCTCGCAGCGCCACCACGCCTAGCAGCATCACTTCCGTCAGCTTTGCGGCATACTCAAACGGGCACGACGCTTCCGCTTTCCCTTTCGCCGCGTCCACCCAGTTCAGCTCATGACGCTGGCCGGGAATGCGCGGTAATTTCTGCGCAGGCTTGCCAAACGAATCGTGCAGCGACTTCGGTAGCAGTCGTGGATTCAGCCCATACGTTTCGTGCAACAGCTTGCCTTTGCTCCCGATCAGCAGCGCGCCGCCGCCTTTACCCAGCTCTTCATCACCCAGCTCCGCGGGCTTGGGCGGCATCAATCCGCCGTCGTACCACGTCAGCCTCACCGCGGGCATTTCACCCCGCTTCGGAAATTCGTAGTAGGTTGTGGTCGCGCTCGGATACGACGCTTCATTGAACGGCGTCGAAATCGTTTCGACACTCGTTGGATATCCGAGCTTCAGCGCCCACATCGAGTGATCCATCAAGTGCGCGCCCATATCCCCTATCGGACCCATTCCCCAATCGACCCAGCCTCGCCAATTGAAAGGATGGTAGATCGGGTGATACCCCACTTTCGGCGCCACGCCCAAAAATAAATCCCAGTTCAATTTCTCTGGAACGGAATAGCCCGTGCCTTCTTCCGCCGCCGCGAACCGCTTCTCCACTCCGTTCATGTTCCAGCGCAGACTGTCGGCAGATTCCGCCAACGCCGCGGGACGCGGCACACCCTGCGGCCAGAATCCCAGCGGCCGATTCGTCCAGATCTGCACTTCGCGTACTTCGCCGATCGCCCCTGCCCACACGTACTCTACCGCCGTGCGCGCATCGTCCATCGAGTGTCCCTGGTTCCCCATCTGCGTCGCGACTTTTTTCTCTTTCGCTAGCCGCGCCAATTGCCGCGCTTCCGCCACGCTCCATGTCAGCGGCTTCTGCACGTACACATGTTTTCCCAATTCCATTGCCGCCGCGGCGATCGGCGCGTGCATATGGTCTGCCGTCGCCACCAGCACCGCCTCAATGTCCTTCTGCTTGTCCAGCATCTCGCGGTAATCGATATACCGCTTCGTTTTGGGCAGATGCACATCTTTCAGCCGCTGCATTCCCGCCAGCCGCTCCCGCGCTTCATTGCGGTCAAACGGTCGTTGCGCCCTTCCCGGCTGCGGCTCCGGATCTGGCCCGTCAATCCGCTTCTGCAAATTCTCCATCTCCGTGCCTAGCCGTTCGAAACCCTTGTCCGCGTACCCCCAATCCACATCGCAAAGCGCCACGATGTTCTGGCTCGCCAGATTCACCAAATTGGTGCGGCCCATCCCGCCAATCCCCACGCCCGCGATGTTCAACAAATCGCTCGGTGGCGTCATTCCCCGTCCCAGCACGTGCCGCGGCACGATCGTAAAAGCCGCGCTTGCAACCGCAGCCTCCTTCACAAACTCCCGCCGCGTCATTCGTTTCGTCTCGCTCATCGCTCCCCCAGGTCGCTTCTTCCCTTACGCTGCGCAAAATCGCAGCGTTCATTCTTATTGACACGCGGGGGCCGCGTCACCAAAAATCTTTTCCTAAATTTTAGGAGCGATAACAGAATGTACATCCACATGTTTGCATTTCGGCTGAAGCCCGGCGTCACGGAAGAGCAGCAGGATCGCATGCTGCGCGAAATCAAAGCGCTGCAAAAACAGATTCCCGGCATTCTGGAAGCAGTCGTGGGAAAAAACGATTCGCCGCGCGGCGGGGGCTACGCCATCGGCGGCGCCATGAAATTTCCGGACCAAGCCGCGCTTGAAGCCTACAACGTCCACCCCGTGCATCAGGCCTTGTTGAAATGGCTCGTCCCGCTCATCGACGCCATTGAAGTGGACTTCCCCATCTAAAAAATGGAGCGCGCGATTTCCGCTCTTCGCGCTATTTTTTCAGTTCTTGAATGGTGGCGTTGACGAGGAAGGGGTCGTCAAACTCGGTCATGTCGCCGGGACCTTTGCCTTTTACGGGAAGCAGGCGGGCGGACAGTGGTTTGTGCCACTTCACGGCCAGCGTGGCCACGTCGGCCAGAATCAGATCGAGCTGCTCGATGCTGACATCGCCGGGGAGAGGAATGGTGTCGAGGCCGGTGCCGCAGACTGCGGAGTAGGACAGCAGGCCTTCGATGGAAACACGGCCTTCGCTCCAGCGCTGCGCCAGGCGCGAATCTTCCAGAATCGGCAGCATCAATCCGTTGTAGCCGGTTTGCTTTACGTCAACGCCTTTGATTGCGGCGGTGATCGTCCCTGAAGCAGTTAACGTTCCCGACGAACCGAAAGGCTGCTGAATCAATTCTTCGATCGCCGCGCCGATAGAAACTTCCTTGAGCGGCGCGGGAGACAAATCAATTCCCATATAGCGCCAGCCGGTTTCCTGGTCAATGCGGTTGGCGTGGCGCTCAATTTCGGACGCCTGATCAAACAGCATGTCGGCCAACTTGCGTCTTGCGGATTCGATGTCGGAAGCATCTTTGAAGGCCGCTTCGACAATATTGGCGGACTCCAAACCAATGGCGAATTGGTGGCCGAAGCCGGTGTGATACGCGGCGGTGAAAAACGGCGAGTACGGCGGCACGACGGCGATCGCGCCGAGATTGAAATTGCCCTGGCTGCGTTCGGTTTCGTCTTCCAGCTTCTTGATGGCACGCGCGGCGGCTCCAATGGCTTTCCAGCGGACGCCGTCCTCGCCGGCGATCACGATGCTGCCGCGGATGTGTTTTGTCGCGGCAAGAATGCTCGCCAGCAAATCGGCTTGCGATTCGGGATCATCGGCGTTGAGCATCGCCGGGCCGATGCCCGCCGCGAATTTTTCCTTTTCCGCCAGCGCATCGTATTTCTGAAAAAACGCGACGGCCTGCTGCGTGGTCATGCCCTTGGTGTATTCGGGAAAAGGCTGCGTAGCGATGCGCAGTGTTTCCACTTCGTAGCCGCGCGATTCAAATGTGGTTTTAGCGCGGCGCAGCATCTGCAGCGTGTCGGCGACCTGCTGTTCGTACTGGGCGGGATCGAGGTTGATGAACGCCGTGACCGTGCGAATCTTCGGCTTGACTGCCGCAGTTGCGGCGCTCGCGGATTTTGCCGGTGCCGTTTTCTGCTGCGCGATTGCCGCAAGAGGAAGTGCTGCTAAGACAGCGAAAGCAATGGCGGCGCGGCGAAGTTGCATGTTTGAAGTCTCCAAAACGTCCCGACACCGCCGGGACGGTACCGAGTAAATTACACGAAGGCGGCGATGCCGGTGATTTTTTCGCCGATCACCAGCTTGTGAATGTCGTTGGTGCCTTCATAGGTGAAGACGCTTTCGAGATTGTTCATGTGGCGCATGATGCAGTAATCGTCCACGATGCCGTTGGCGCCGAGCACGTCGCGGGACTTGCGCGCAATTTCAAGAGCGATGCCCACGTTGTTCATTTTCAGCATGGAGATATGCGCGGGGTCGACTTTGCCGGCGTCCTTGATACGGCCGACGTGCAGAGCCAGCAACTGGCCCTTGACGATTTCGGTGATCATCCAGGCCAGCTTCTCCTGCACCAACTGGTGCGACGCGATGGGCTTGTTGGCGAACTGCTTGCGGGTCTTGGCGTATTGCAATGCGGTGTCGTAGCAGGCCATGGCTGCGCCTAGCGCGCCCCAGCCGATTCCGTAACGCGCCTGATTGAGGCAGCTCAGCGGACCTTTTAGTCCCACCACGCCAGGGAGGAGGTTTTGTTCCGGAATTTCGCAATCGCTGAACGCCAGTCCGCTGGTGACGGAAGCGCGCAACGACCACTTGCCGTGCACGTCCCACGCTTTGAAGCCGGGCGTTCCTTTCTCAACCAAAAACCCGCGCACTTTGTCGTCTTCGCATTTCGCCCAGACAACGGCAACGTCGGCAATGGAGCCGCTGGTGATCCACATTTTTTCGCCGTTCAATACGTACTGGCCGCCTCTTTTTACGGCGCGGGTCAACATGCCGCCGGGATTCGAGCCGAATTGCGGCTCGGTGAGGCCGAAACAGCCGATCTTTTTTCCCTGCTGCAGCTCGGGAAGCCATTTGTCTTTTTGTGCGTCGCTGCCAAACGCATAAATCGGAAACATCACCAGAGCGGATTGCACGGAAACGAAGCTGCGGATGCCAGAATCGCCACGCTCGAGTTCCTGGGTCATCAGGCCGTAGGCAACGCTGGACATTCCAGCGCAGCCGTAGCCATGCAGGCTGGCACCGAAGAAGCCGAGTTCGCCGAGCTGGGGAACCAGATGCATCGGGAAAGTCGCTTCGCGGCTGTGTTTTTCGATGATGGGGACGATTTCGTTTTCGACGAATTCGCGGGCAGTCTGGCGGACGAGTTTTTCCTCGTCGTTGAGCTGCGAATCAAAATCGATGTAATCCACTCCGGCGTACTTGGCCATGCTGCGTCCTCTTTTGCGCGGGCTCCTGCGGGCGCTGCTGTGCTTCTCGGCTTCCTAGTCTAACCCATTGAAGTCTACCCATGACGGCGGGCGCGATGCCAATTCGTGGAGTGCGGAGATGCCGCTCTGTTCCACTTGGGATGGGAAGGGGCTACCCCCTATGTTTCAGGAAGTATGACCAACAAATAGAAGAGCGGCGCCTGTCGGTAGTGCAAATGAAACAAGGGTTGCGCGGGAGCGATCTCTCGCGGACAGGCCACGGAAAAGCTTGCAGTGGTTAGAAACTGTCGGAAATGGGGTCGAAGCGTAAAAAAGGTACCGCAGCTGCCCGGGCCGCCGGTCAGCGATGAACGCAGGACCTTCGCTGCCAGAAGGACTATTCCTGGGTTTCGGAGGCGGAGGTGACGGTGTTAGGTGCGGCCTTTTTCTGCAAGGCCTTTTTCTGAGCGGCCAAGCCATCACGCTCTCTGCGCGTGTCGGCAATAATCTGCTGACGTTCGGCGATCAATTGTTGCAGGTGATCGCGATCCTCGGGAGCAGCAGTCTCGAGCTGCGTCTTCAAGCGAGCCACGAACTCCTCTTGCGCGGCAATGTCACGGTCTTCCCAAGCGATCATCTTGTCCGCGGATTCCACAGTTTTGGGATCCGAGAGCAGGGGAGGTTTGTCGCGCGGCGGTTCTTGCGCCGACGACGTGTTGGCGACGGCGGCGTCTGCAGGTTTCTGGCCCGGCGCTTGCTTCTGGTCGGCAGAGGAATCCGCCGGCGAATGCAACGCACGCATATCGTCGTCGGTCCAAGTCTTTTTTTTCGGCTTGGCGGGTGGCGCCTTCTTCTCGGAGTTCGGCGGCGCTG
>DASSYL010000276.1:0-4342 GCA_035703315.1 Candidatus Acidiferrum sp.
TTTTGGAGAAAACGTGCGCGGATCGCAGCTACGGGGCGCGACCGTTGCGCAGGGCGCTGCAAAAGTACGTGGAAGACCCGCTCTCCGAAGCGCTGATTCAGGGAGGAATTCAGAGGCCGGCGACATTGCAGATTTACGTCGCGGGGGAAGGCCTTGGGTTCCGTCCGGTGGTTGAGGCAACCCCGGTCATTCACTAACGAATCTGACACCAACACGTGTGTTACCGGCTCGGCTGGAGCCGCGCGCACGGCCAGCTCCTGGCATGGAGAGACCGCGAAGCAGGCAGGACTTTTGTGATCGCCAAGCGATCAGGACTTCTCTTGATCGCAAGCGACCCACTAAAGTGTGACCGCAAGCGATCCACAGCAGAGTTCGGCGGGAGAGGAACCATCTTGGGTTTGGGGGCGCGGCCTTGAGGTTTTCAACGGCCGCTTATAGAAGAGTTTGTTTGCCGTTCGGGATTTTTCCGGTGCTGGGCCTGGTCTTCGGCACATTCTGTGTCGAGAGAGCGGATGCGAAGACGCCCGGCAGGCAGGAAGCCGCCCATTCGGATGATTCGTCATCTGCGCACGACTACCTGATTTCTTCCTCGTTGGATTTGATTTCCGGCGATGTGGTTACAAAAGAGGACCCGAATTTCGCGGCGAGTGGTAACCAGAATCCAGCTCAGCAACTACCCTCCCTCATCCAGCGAATCGAATTTATCGGCAACCGGCGCGTCAGAAACGACACTCTGAAAGCGCGCATCTTCAGCCGCGAAAACGACGCGTACAACGAAGAGACGCTGCGGCGCGATTTCCAGGCGCTGTGGAACACCCAGTTTTTCGAAGATGTGAAATTGCGTGTTGAGGATTCGCCCGACAAGGCCAGCGCCAAGATCATCATCTTTGAAGTGAAAGAGCGACCGATCATTCGGCGCATCCGCTACGACAACATTCATTCGGTTTCAGAATCGGACATTCTGGACCGGTTCAAAGAGCGCAAGGTTGGCCTGACGGTAGAAAGCCAGTTTGATCCGACGAAAATCAAAAAGGCGGAAGTGGTGATCAAGGAATTGCTGGGCGAACACGGCCGGCAGTTCGCGAAGGTCACGCCGCAGTACGAGCGCATCTCGTCAAGCAATGCCGTCATTCTCATCTTTAAGGTGGATGAAGGGCCGAAGGTCAAGGTGGGCCAGATCAAGTTCACCGGAAACCACGCCTTCAGCGACCGCAAGCTGATTCGCGCCATGCGGCACGACCGGCCCTATCAGATTCCTCTGTACATCACGGAAATCAACGTGATGCACAAGACCTACGACCGCGACAAATTGAATGAAGACCTGGAAGTCGGCATCCGCGGCATGTATCAGGACAACGGCTATTTCCGCGTGCTGGTGAAAGAGCCAATTCTCGAGAACATCGACACGCGTAACAACAAGCTGGGCATGCCAGTGCCGGTGCTAGGCAAGTCCAACGGCAAAGCCGTCAACATGACGATTCCCATTGAAGAAGGGCCGCGTTACAAGATGGGAACCCTGAAGATTGTCAGCGCCGACCCGGACAAGGCGCTTTCGCTCAAGGTGGAAGCGCTGAAGGGCGCATTTCCGATCAAGCAGGGAGACATCCTGAACGTCTCCAAGCTGCGCAAGGCCATGAAGGACTACACCAGCATTTATGGTGAGTACGGGTTTATTGACTTCACGCCAGAGCCCGACTTCGATATTGACGACGCAAACAAAATCATCAACCTGACTCTGAAGTTCGACGAGCAGAAGCAGTACTACGTGCGGCGCATTGATTTCAGCGGGAACACCACGACGCGCGACAAAGTAATTCGCCGCGAACTGGCGATTGATGAAGGACAGCTCTTCAACAAGCGCGCCTGGGAAATCAGCATCCTGCGCCTGAACCAGCTCGACTATTTCGACCGCATCGAGGAAGACAAGGCGGTCGAAATCAAGCGCAACACCAAGGAAGGCACGGTGGACCTGAACCTCAAGGTCCACGAAAAAGGTAAACAATCCATCGGATTGCAAGGCGGCGTCAGCGGCCTGGCTGGTGGATTTATTGGGTTGACTTATCAGACCAACAACTTCCTGGGGCTCGGCGAGACGCTGACGTTTTCTGCGCAGTTCGGCAGTTTGCAGCGTGTGTTCCAGTTCGGCTTTACCGAGCCTTATTTGTTTGACCGGCCGATTTCCACCGGCTTTACGGTTTTCTCGAGCCGGTACAGTTTCGATCAGGCCAAACAGGAAGCACTGCTGCTCGGCCAATCGGTCAGCATCAACCCGCAATTCATTCAGAATTACAACCAGGACAGCACTGGTTTTACAGCGTTCGCTAGCTATCCCATCAAGCGTTTGTCGTTCTTGCGCGTCGGCCTGACCTACGGATTGACGCGAACCAACATTACTGCCTTCAACGACGCATCGAAATTGTTGTTCCAGTCCATTCAATACCGCAGTTTCGCGGGCCCCAGCGCGCTGAACGGCATCGTGTCGAGCACCATCACGCCGACCATTACTTACAACACCGTGAACAATCCGCAGGAGCCGACGGGCGGCAAAAGCCTCTATTACTCTGTGGCGTTTACCGGCGGGCCGATCGGAGGCAACGTCAACACCATCACCAACGTGGTGGAGTGGAAGAGGTTCAAGCAGGTCAACAAGAAGCGCAACGTGCTGGCTTTTCACGCGCAAGCCGCTTACATCACCGGCTATGGCGGCAAGGAGATCCCGCCGTTCAATCGTTTCTATATGGGCGGCGAACAAGATTTGCGCGGCTACGACATACGCTCGATATCGCCGGTTACTTTTATTCCCACCGCCTCCTCGCAACCTTTCTGCTATGCCGATCCGACTTCGGGTGGCACGCAGCGCTGTCTTACCATCCCGGTGCTGACCTACACGGCAACGCTGCCGGGCGGCGACCTGCAGGGTTTCGGCAACGTGGAGTACCGCATACCGATCGTCGGGCCGGTGCAAGCCGTATTGTTCTTTGATGGCGGCACCAACGGAGTCCTCAATCGAAGCGGCTTGAAGCTGAATTCAGCGGCTCTTGACGTAAGTCCGGGGGTGTGCGGCAGTGCGAACCCGAGCCTGGCCTGCCAGTTTCCGAATGCCGGAATTACCGAGCAATTGCCGATGCAGAGTGGGACCAATTTCCGGCTGCGTGGTTCAGCGGGCATTGAGTTCGTGGTTCGCTTGCCAATCGTGCAAGCTCCGTTCCGCATCTACTATGCTTACAACGTCCACCGCCTACACCAATCGATCACAGCGCAGCCGCCATACATCGATCCCAATGAAGTCGCATTCTTGAAGAGCACCCTGGATCCCATCGATCCCAATATCTACAAATTCCAGTTAGTGCCGCTGATCAACAACATTCAGAACAATCCGGGTCAGTTGAACTACTTTGAACCAAAGACGACATTCCGGTTTACGGTAAGCCGGACGTTTTAGGTATTTAGCGGCGCGGGCCGCAACGAGTTTCAGTTTTTCGTAATCAAGTGGTGCCGGGCGCGGGCTCGGAACAATGCTAGAAATCTCGGACGTTTCGCGCGAGCGAACGCACGAGAATTTTGGGGGTTCTTGTGGTGACGAAGGTTCGCAAGTCCAATGCGCCGGCGTGGTTGAGCCTGGCAGCTTTAGTTTTGTTCGCAGTCGCGGGATGCGGCGGCAGCGGAAATACGAACGTGGTCAGCGTCCAAGTAGCACCTGCCGCGCAAACGGTAATCGTTTCTCAATCGCTCACGCTGAGCGCGAACGTAACGGGTGCGACCAATACGAACGTAACCTGGTCCTGCCAGTATCAAACCACGAGTTTCGATACGAGCGGCAAACCGACGGCCGGCACCAAGACGAATTGCATCGCCGAGACGGGCGGCATTCCCGCCAATTCCACCAACACCACTGTGGTTTACACCGCCCCCAGTCAGGTTCCGGATGCGAAAACCATCGCCGGCACAAATTGCACGTCGGCGTCGCAAGCCTGCGCGCTGAGCATCCTGATCATCGCGACATCGGCGGCCGACACGAGCAAGAGTGGCTCGGCAACGCTCTCTCTGGACTCGGGAATCGCGGTCAGTATCAATCCCGCAACGGCTACCGTTCCCCTCAATGAGCAAGAGCAATTTGTGGCCACGCTAACGAACGATTTGCAAAACAAAGGCGTGACCTGGCTGGTGACTCAGGACACCACCAGCACGATCGTTTTTCCGGCAAAGCCCAGCTGCAAAGCTACTTGCGGAGACATCGACGCGACTGGCCTCTATAAGGCTCCTTCCGCGTTGCCGACAACAGTCACACTCACTGTGGTGGCGACTTCGGTGGCCGATCCAGGCCGTTTCGCAACCGCCAGCG
>DASSYL010000305.1:0-11088 GCA_035703315.1 Candidatus Acidiferrum sp.
GGCGTGTTGGCCGTAAACGGCAGATCGATTCCGCTCACTTTGGCGTGCGTCCGCAGTCTTTCTAGGATTTCCGCCGCCACTTCTGGGCCGCTCGATTCCAGCACCGAATCGAGCGACTCTAGCCACTCCTGAATCTCCACATCCTCCACATGATGAGGCTGTGCGTACGTCTCGTTGGTCATTTTCGCGTTGTCCCTTTTTGGATACCCTGCTTCATGCAGTGCCACGGTCGCCGTCCTTATTTCACCATAAGCTATTTAGAATACACCGCCGCTCGCCGCCTTGCATCACCGCAAACCGATTTTCTAGCTCAGAATTTGCTGAGCGCCTGTTCACGAGCGTAATATTTTTTACAGCGTCCGCCCACCGTCCAGCACCAGCGTGTGCCCGGTCAGAAATTCCGCCGTCGCGAGGAAAACCACCGCATCCGCTATATCGGAAGGCTTCCCGGTTCTTTTCAGGGCTGCCAGCTTCACAAATTCCTGCTCCCATTCCGGCGGATCGCCCGGCATCGTGATCGTTCCCGGCGCAATTGCATTCACCCGCACATCGGGCGCCAGCGCCTTCGCCAAACTCTTCGTCAAATTGATCACTCCTGCCTTCGCCACCGAGTGCCCGATAAACCCCGGCCACCCCAGCACTCCACCGGTATCGGAAAAATTGATGATCGCGCCTGTCGAACGCCTCAACATCGGCACCGCCGCTTGCACCACAAAAAACGGTGCCTTCACGTTGGTATCGAGCGCAGCGTCCCATACTTCTTCCGTCGTCGAAATCACGCTCCCCGGCAAGAAATTCGCCGCGCTGTTCACCAGCACATCCAGCCGACCTAGTCCATTCCCAACTTCCAGCATCATTCGCCGAATCTCATCCACGCTTCGCAAATCCGCGCGAATCGCCACGGCCCGCTGCCCCATCTCCTCAATCTTTCCAACGACCTCCGCCGCCTCTTTCGCGGAAGTTCCGTAATGCACGGCAACGTCTGCGCCCTCTTCCGCCAACCGCAGCGCTACGGCACGACCCAACCGCTTCCCCGCGCCCGTCACTAACGCTACTTTGCTTTTGAGCTTCGCTTGCATGGGCCAAAATTAACACATCTTGCGCCGTGGCGGTTCACGAGTCTCTAGTAACAAATCGCCAATCACCCTTACAATTTCTCGGCAGCCAAGGGAGCTCTTCCATGAACCTCGACATCCTCGCCATCGCCGCTCACCCTGACGACGTCGAACTCACCTGCGGCGGCACACTTCTAAAATCCGCGCAACAAGGCTACAAGACCGGCATCCTCGACCTCACAGCCGGCGAAATGGGCACGCGAGGGACTCCCGAAACTCGCGCCAAGGAAGCCGCCCGCGCCGCCAAAATACTCAAAGTGAGCTACCGCTGCACGCTAGGTGTTCCCGATTCCGACGTCCAGCCAGCGCGCCAGCACAAACTCGCTTTGGCGCAAAAAATCCGCGAGCTTCGTCCTCACACCGTCATTCTTCCCTACTGGGAAGCCCGTCATCCTGACCACTACCACGCCTCTGCGCTCGGCTACGAAGGCTGCTTTCTCGCCGGCCTCAAAGCTCTGCCTATCCCAGGCGAACCCTTCCGCCCCTTCAAAATCCTCTACTGCACGTCCTTCGAAGGCATGCCGCCAACTTTTGTAGTAGACGTCACAAAACAATACGCTACCCGCCGCCGCGCCATCCTCGCTTACGCGTCCCAATTCCGCCCGGACGCAAGTGAACGCAGCCAGCGCGTTTATCTGGCTATCGACGAACTCGACTCTAAAATGGATTTACTCGCGCGCCGCAATGGCGATCTGATCGGTGTGAAATACGGCGAACCATTCCTTCAAAAAGAACCGATGCAAATCGACGACGTAGTCAATCTCCCTGTCCGCTCGATCTAGCATCCGGCAGAA
This sequence comes from Candidatus Acidiferrum sp., assembly GCA_035703315.1. GTDB lineage: Bacteria > Acidobacteriota > Terriglobia > Acidiferrales > UBA7541 > Acidiferrum. The sequence goes on from DASSYL010000305.1 coordinate 1,910, forward strand.
TTTAACGATGTTGCCATGCAAAATTTCAAGAAGTCATTTCGAGCCTACCCGCCGATGCGGGCGCGAAGCGAAGAACTCGTTTTACTTTCGAACTTTGCACCCTCAACGGGCAATTTCCGCTAAATTCGCTCATCTTCCTGCGCCGGCGAAAATCCCGGCAGCGTCTGCCCTCTCGCCGCGCGTTCCACTTTCACCCGCACCAGCGCCTCACTCTCCGCGCCCGACTTCCGTAGCGTCGCCATCGTGCTCAACGCTTCCGAATACACTCGCGTCACCAGAAACGTCTCGCCTGTTCCATCCTTCTTCCACAATTGCCCAATCTGAATTTTCGACACGCTATTCGCCATGGCCTGACTGTATGGTTCTAGCCTCAGCGTGTCAACCGGCTCGCCCGCAGCTGAATCCGATGCTGCACTCTGCCGGCGAACCGGCCCTACTGCTCACCACAATCAAGCTCCGGGATGGGGCGGCCCGCTTTCGGGATTCTGCTGTTGTTTTGGCGGAGGCTGTTGTTTTGGTTTCTGCTGCTGTTTTGGCTGAGGCTGCGGTCTCGGCGTCTCTGTTCTTGGCTGCTGTCGTTGTTGCGGTTGTTGGCGTTGTTCTTGCTGCTTCGGAGCCTCATTCGCTCGTTGCTGTTGCTCGGCTCGCGCGCGTTCTTGGTTCTGTTGCTGTTGCATCTTTTGGCGTTGCTGCTCCTGCTGCTGGTTCATCCGCTGTTCCTGTTGCCGCCTGTCGTCCGGCTTTGCGCCGGGAGGATTCGCGCCGCTCGGTGGACGACTGGGCGACGTCGCCCGCGGCGGGTTTGTGTTGGGACTGGGCTGATTCGGTTCGTTACGATTCGGCTTCGCATTTGGATTTACATTCGGAGCCGGACGGTTGCTGCTCGGCGGCCGATCGGACCGCTTTTCGGGCGGACGTGTTGCGCTCGGGGCGGGAGTTGGCGCCGGCCGGGTAGCATTGGGCGGCGTTGGGTTCGGAGCTGGCCGCGTCGCATTCGGCGGTCGGTCGTTTCTCTTTTCCGGTGGACGACCAGCGTTCGGCGCCGGCGTTGGTGCCGGCCGGTTGGTATTCGGTGCAGGCGTAGCTTTATTCGTGTTTGGTGTGGCATTTGGCGCCGGCTTTGCCCCCGGTTTGCTCGCGCTTGGCTGATTGGGATTCGCGCCTCGATTCGGCGGAGGCGTATAGTTGCCCGCCTTCGCTGCGACGACCGTTCCTCCTCGAAATTGCCCCGGCTTGTCTGTCGCGGCGATTGGCGGCTTGCCATGATTGTCCGACGCACGCAGCGCACGATCCCTGCGTGCTTCCTCAAAATGCTGCTGCTGAGCCGCAACTGCGCGTACGCGCGTTTCTCGCGCTGCCTGTTCTTCCTGCGGCGTCGCGCGCTCATTCACTCCGCCATTGCCGCCGTTGTAGCTTACGCGTGTGACGTTCACATTGTTCACTACAGTCGTGTTGTAGACGTTATGCACGCGCGTCACGTTTACGTTGTTTACCGATCGGTTGTAATAAAAACGTCCGCGATCCCAGCGGCCGCCTTCATAGCCCCTTCCCGTGTAACCGTAGCCGTAGTCAATCCCACCATAAAAGCCCACGCGCCGCCCCCAATAGCCCTCATGAAAAATGAAAGCCCCGCCGTTCCATCCCCAATAGGGCGGCGTCCATAAATATCCAGGCCGTGGCGCCAACACCCACGTTCCCGGCACCCAATAATAGTCGCCATAGCCCGGATCCCACGCCCAGTATCCCGGCGTCCAGATGTACCCTTCGCCCGGACACAGCGGCTGCTCGTACACCGGCAGTTCCGGTGGCGCGAAGTTCACGGAAATCCCGATCGAAACTTGCGCTGCTGCCCTGCCTCCGGTCACCATCGTCATCAAACCAAGAGTAAGCGCTGCCACTGCCAGGGCCGGCACACGTATTCCGTTTCGAAAAGGCTTCATGCTTCCCTCCTGCCCGCATTTTGTCTTTCTGTTTTTTCGTATCTGGCTGCGGGCTTGACCTGTCCTCAGCGAAGTTCCCTGGGCAACTCTTCTTCGCTTCTTTTTAAACCCTATGCGTCGAATTTTGTTTCTCCTATACCCAATCCCATGTAGTAGCCGTGCGCGCGTGCTGCACTGCGTGGGGCGTCCATCGCGCACCTCTTCACGGCAACCTTATCCGGTTGCGCTCCGTCTCATTTTATGAAGACGCAATTGCGTCCGCCCCGCCCAGCAAGCGCACTTCCCTACCGAGCAGCGGAACAGCTGGGGGCCACAGCGACACACCAGCTGAAACCTGGCAGTGTGCCGCTGCTGGCACATCACGTTCGCTAGTCCACTGTTGGTCCTCCATCGCAACCCTCCTCAGCTTCCCCCTGGTCGCGCCTTTCTGTCCTTCGCTTCGCCCCATGCTATAACCAAGGGACCGCCCATTTTTTCCTCCAGGAGGCCGTCCGTGAAACGCTTCGCTCTGAAGTTTCTCGTCCTCGTTCTTTTCGTTTTGCTCATCTCGGCCGCGCTTGACCTGCGCAGCACCAAGGCCAATTCGCAAACCGTCTACGGCTACACCTGCGTTTCCTATATCCCGGCCGAATGGGGCGAGTTCAAAGGCGGCAATCAACAATCCGGTCTAGCGTTTCAGGACCGTACTGGAACGCTTCGCTTCGCCACCAACCTGCCCTGCGATTCCACTCCGCAACCCGCGCTGGAGATTCGCCGCACTCCTCCCAAATCAAACCAGTAGCACCGTTGGCCTTTGACGCAGCCAGCGAAGCTTGTAACGTTCGGCACCGCGCCCTTATGATAGCGTTTACATTCTCGACCATCCCTTGTTCTCCGGAGACCTCATGCGCCAGCCCTCATCGCTATTTCGCTCGCTCCTGCTCACCTCGCTTCTCGCCCTGCCAATTCTGGCCGCGGCCACAGAAAAAACCGACCTCAACGGACCCTGGCTCTTCCGCACCGACCCCCAATCCGAAGGCGAGTCCCAATCCTGGTTCAAGACCATTCCCACCGGCACCGAAGCTGTCCGCGTCCCACACACCTGGAACATTGGCAAATACGACGACTTCGAGGGCATCGGCTGGTATTTCCGAACCTTCGATCTTCCCGCGCTCGCCTCAGAAAAGCGCGTCGAGCTTCACTTCGCCGCGACGTTCTATCTCTCGCGCGTCTGGGTGAACGGCACCGAAGCCGGCAAACACGAAGGCGGCCACACGGAATATTTCTTCGACATCACCAAGCTCCTCAAGCCCGGCCAGAACACCATCGCCGTCAAACTCGACAATCGTCCCACTGAAACCAGCATTCCCGGCCTTGCTCTCAAACTCAAATCCGGCGGCAATATCTGGTACGACTGGTGGCACTACGGCGGTATCGTGCGCGACGTGTGGCTCGCCGAAAACGACGGCGTGCTGATTCGCCGCCAGCAAATCCGTTCCGACGTCGACCTCGCGAAAAATTCCGCGCAAATCAGAGACGCTGTTTATCTCGAAAACTCAGGCAACAAGCCGCAAAAACTCACCGTCACTGCACATCTCTCCGCGCCCGACGGCTCTGATACCGGCAGCAAAATGCAATCCGTCACGCTCGCTCCCGGCGCCAAACAAGCGGTCGAACTCGCCTTCTCGCTCGACAAGCCGCAGCTCTGGGATCTCGAGCACGCCAACCTCTACTCCATCCGCGCGACCGTAAGCGACGCCGCCGGCCGCTTTCTCGACGCAAAGCAAGACTCCTTCGGTAATCGCAAAATCGAAATCCACGATCGCCATCTCTACCTCAACGGCCAGCAAGTTCGCCTTTCCGGCATGACCCGTCACGAAGAATCTCCTTGGGAAGGCCTCGCCGAAACCGCCGGCACCATCAAGCACGACTACGACGACCTGAAAATCCTCCACACCACGCTGACGCGCCCGGTGCATTATCCGCAGCATGAACAGGTTCTCGAGTACGCCGACACCCATGGCATTCTCTTTGTCCCGGAAATTCCCATCTGGCAAGCCCGCGCCGATCAGCTCGGCAATCCCAAATTCATCGCCCTCGCCAGGCAGATGCTCACGGAATTGATCGAGCAGAATGCCAATCATCCCAGCATTTTCGCCTGGAGCGTTTCGAACGAAAGCGATATGAGCACCGACGAAGGCCGCGCCTATTTCCAGCAGATCAAGGCGCTGGTCAATCAACTCGATCCCAGCCGCTTCGTCACCTTCGCCGACAACGACATTTCCTATGGCGCCGATCCGAAGAAAGAAGCCGCCAACGACGCCGACTTCATCATGATGAATCAGTATTACGGCGCCTGGAACGGTCCCGAAGAAGGCTTGGTCAAGATGCTCGAGCACGCCGGTAGCTCGTTCCCGGACAAGATGTTCATCATCTCCGAATTCGGCACGCCGGGAATTTTCGGCACCAACACCGTCGAAGCCGACAAGCTCCGCGTGCACATTCTGCATCACCAGCTTGATCTATTCGCCAAATATGATTGGATCGCCGGCGCCATTTTCTGGTGCTATCAGGATTACAAGTCCCACCGCAATCTCTGGCCCGGCCACATGGAAGGCTACGTGGACCACGGCGTCGTGGACGAATATCGCCAGCGCCGCCCGTCATTCTTCGAGTGGGAGAAACGCAATTCGCCCGCGACGCTAAAAGCAAAGTGGAAGTATGGCGGCTGGTATCAGACCGGCGGCTTTGAAGTCACCACCGGCCGCAAACCCATCGGCGAACTTCCGTCCTATCCGCTGAAAGACTGCAAACTGCATTGGGAATATCGCGACGGCGAAGGCAAACTCCTCCAGCAGGGCGACTTCGCATTACCAGACATGGAGCAACCGCAGACCTTACAAGCCGAATGGAAGGCGGATCCCTCGGTTCACCACGCCACGCTGCAACTCACGCTGCTCAACCCGCGTGGCGAATCCGAAGCGGCGCAGACGCTCAACTACCTCTTCCCTGTAGCTTCTGGCCAGGACATCAAAGACATGACCCTGCCCGGCGTCAAACCTTAATTGCTATTAGTGCAAGCGCGCCACAAACTAGCGCAGCCCCCCAAATGCCAGGTTTGGTGGTCAGCCTACGGCTTCGACGCCCCTCCTTATGGACGTCTTCGTTCCGAAGCATCGCCACGCGACACGCAGCACACCGGCGGTCCTGTGGATTCACGGCGGCGGCTGAGAGCGTGGCGACAAAAATGGAAACTCCGGCGTGCAGTTGCTCGCGGCCGAAGGTTTGTCACAGCCAGCCTGTTCTACCGCCTTGAAACCACCGCTACTCCGCGCATATCTCTACATCCTTGAATCCCAACCATTTCAGAGCATTTGCCAGAGTCCCGCGCGCATTCTCTTCCGCCGTTTTCCATAAACCGTCCTGCAGCGCGCACGGCAAACTCTCGGCTCCCACTTCCGCAATCGCCCCAGTTCGCGTTACTATTCCCTCGCGTTGTGCGGCCTACCCCCCGCTCCAGCCGCTCATCTGGCACTCCATGAACATCAAAGAAGTCGCCAAGCTGGCAAAGGTTTCCACCGCAACCGTCTCACGCACCATCAACGGCTCGGACAAAGTCAGCGCGCGTACCGCCGAACGCGTCCAGAAAGCAATCAAGGAACTGAATTTCTACCCCAATACTCACGCGCGCACACTCGTCTCCGGCCGTTCCCGCATGCTCGGCCTCATCATTTCCGACATCACCAACCCCTTTTTTCCGGAACTCGTCAAACACTTCGAAGATCAAGCCGTACAAAAGGGTCTTGAAGTCATCATCGCCAACACCGACTACAAGCCCAAGCGCATGACCGAATGCATTCGCCGCATGCTCGAACGCAAAGTGGACGGCGCCGCCATCATGACCTCCGAAGCCGATCCCGCCATGCTCGCCGAGCTAACCCGCCGCAACATCCCTACGGTTTTCATGGACACAGGCAAGAACACCGCGCACAGCGCCAACATCTCCATCGATTACGCGCAAGGAATTCAGGAAGCGCTGCAGCATCTCTTCTCCTTGAATCACCGCCGCATTGCTTTCATCTCCGGCCCGCTCAACTTGCAATCCGCTCGCGGCCGTCTCGACGCCTTCGTCGCCGGCATGAGCGCACGCGGCGTCCAGGTGCCTCCCGAGCTTATCGAAAAAGGCGACCACCGCATCGAAGGCGGCATCTTCGCCATGCGCAATCTTCTCCGGCTGGTGGAACCGCCCACCGCTGTAATCGCTTCCAATGACCTCACGGCCATCGGGGCTCTCGGTACAGTCCGCGACTCCGGCCTCGACGTCCCCCGCGACATTTCGCTGATCGGTTTTGACGATATCTCCTTCGCCCATCTCACTCAGCCTCCTCTTACCACCATTCGTCTTTCGCGTTCTCAACTCGCCATCACGGCGCTCGCCGCCCTCGAAAAACTAATTCGAAAAGAGGGCGCCGAGCATTCCGACTACACCATTCCGACCCATCTCGTGATGCGCAATTCGACCAGAACTCTTTGATTCCAAAGGGTATGGGCAGGCTTGACAATGCCCTTACCTTGCAAGAAGATATACCCTTCGCGGAGGAGTTCGGTCGAGGCAGCCGCAGGTGTGTAAACGATTGCAAAACCCTGCTCTCGCTTGCCTTTCCCCTCCTTCTCTCGTGCCTTTTTCTCGGCCCCGATTGCCTTCCGCGAGCGACCGGCTGCTTCACCGATTCTGGCTCTGGGAAAGCGCTGCGCGATGGAAAAGATGACCGAACAGCCCACCACTGCTGCGGCTCCGCTCCGCCTCGCGCAGTTGTTCGCTTCGCGTTTCGTCTCGACTCCGCGCATTTTCCGCGCTCCCGGCCGCGTGAATCTGATCGGCGAACACACCGACTACAACGACGGCTTTGTTCTTCCAGCCGCCATCGATCTTTACACCTGGACCGCCATCGCGCCCCGCAGCGACCGCACGCTTCGCGTCTACTCCGAAAATCTTGCTGAATCTTGCGAAATCGATCTATCGGATTCGGCTCCGCATCCCCGCGATCACTGGTCCGACTACATCCATGGTGTCGCGCTGATGTTGCAGCGTGCTGACGTTCCTTTGTGTGGAGCGGACATCGCCATCTATAGCGATGTTCCGAGCGGTGCTGGACTAAGCTCTTCGGCCGCTCTCGAAGTTTCCGTCGCCTGCGCTCTGCTCGCCGCTTCCAATCGCACGCTGCCCCTCGCCGAAATCGCCAAGCTTTGCCAGCGCGCCGAAAATGATTTTGTCGGCGCCCGCGTCGGCATCATGGACCAGTTCGCCTCCTGTTTCGGCAGCGCCCATCACGCCATCCTTCTCGATTGCCGCTCGCTCGCATACAAACTCTTGCCCTTGCCTGCCGGCGTCACCATGGTCATTTGCAACACCATGGTCAAACACGGACACTCCGGCGGCGAATACAACGACCGCCGCGCCCAATGCGAAGAAGGCGTCCGCATCCTTAAGCATTACTTCCCCGACATCAAAGCGCTCCGCGACGTGGCACTTCCTCAACTCGAATCGCAGCGCACCGATTTGCGCCATGAGCGCATGCCGGACCTGATCTATCGCCGCCGTCACCACATCGTCAGCGAAAATGCCCGCGTCCTGCGGACCGTTGAAGCCCTGCAGAAAGCCGACTTGAAAACGGTTGGCGGCTGCATGGCCGAATCGCATCTCAGCATGAAGAACGACTATGAAATCAGCTGCCGCGAACTCGACGTCATGGTCGACCTCGCCAATCGCCGCGCCGGCCTGATCGGTTCGCGTATGACCGGGGGCGGCTTCGGCGGCTGCACCATCAACCTCGTTCGAACCGAATCCGTCACGCAATTCAAGAACGAAATACGCTTGGCCTACCAGGAAGCTACCGGGATCGAGCCCGACATTTACGTTTCCGCAGCTGGCGCCGGCGTCAGCGAAGTCCAATCCAATGGATAGTGCTTCGAACGGATTCGACTCCGCAAAACATCCGCATCGCCGCTTCAATCCCCTGCTGCGCGAATGGATCCTGGTTTCTCCGCATCGTACGCAGCGCCCCTGGCAAGGCCAAGTCGAAGCCACCGCAGCTCGCAACGAAGTAGAATATGATCCCGCGTGTTACATGTGCCCGGGAAACACTCGCTCCACCGGAGGCGTGAATCCTAAGTACCAAAATGTTTTTGTTTTCGACAATGATTTCCCGGCGCTGCTCCCGGATAGCCATCGCGGCAGCATCAACCAAAACGATTTACTTGTCGCGGAAACCGAAACCGGAATTTGTCGCGTTCTGTGTTTTTCGCCCCGACATCACTTGACGTTATCGATCATGCAGCTCGCCGATATCCGCGCCGTGGTGGATTGCTGGACCGATCAGTTTCAAGAACTCGGCGCGCACCGCGACATCAACTACGTGCAGATCTTTGAAAATCGCGGCGCCATGATGGGCGCCAGCAATCCGCACCCACATTGCCAGATCTGGTCCACCGCAACCATTCCCAATATTCCGCGCATGGAACAGGAATCGCAGCGCGCCTATCGCGACGCGAAAGGATTGTGTTTGCTCTGCGATTATTTGCACCTGGAAGCGAACGCGCGCGAACGCCTTGTCGTCGAGAACGAATATTTTATTGCGCTGGTTCCCTACTGGGCGGTGTGGCCATTTGAGACCATGATTCTTTCGCGGCGGCACGTCGGCAGCCTCGGCGAACTCCACGCCACGGAGCGCGATGCTCTCGCCGACATTCTGAAGCGGCTGACGACGCGGTACGACAATTTATTCCAGACGTCGTTCCCGTATTCGATGGGTTTCCACCAGCGGCCGACTGACGGGATGGATTATCCCGAATGGCATTTGCACGCGCATTTTTTCCCGCCGCTGCTGCGCTCGGCGACGGTGCGGAAATTCATGGTGGGTTTTGAACTGCTCGGAATGCCGCAGCGGGACATCACCGCAGAAACCAGCGCCGAACGTTTGCGCGCCGCTCCCGACTCGCATCGCACTTTCTGAACCGCTGCGTCCTTTGGCTAAGACCTACTGCTAGGTATCAAGTTTCTACTATCGATTTTTTCTTTTCCATTTTTTACACCGTCCAGCTCAATATTTTGCTCAAATCCGTTGGCGCATTGGAGATTGTGCCGCGCGGGACTGCGGGGCCGATGGCGACGGCTTCGTTGTGATTTTCAAACCAGGCAATGAAGGAAGAATGGTCGGCGCCGGTGAGGCGCTGCTGGTTGATCCAGTTGTAGTAGGCGCC
>DASSYL010000183.1:0-3793 GCA_035703315.1 Candidatus Acidiferrum sp.
TGGAACTTGCAACCAAGGCAGTGGAACTCAGTAACAAACGAGAGGGGGCGTCGCTGGATACGCTGGCTCATGCCTACTTTGAGTTAGGCGAGTTGGATCTGGCGCTCGAGAACGAACAGCTGGCGGCTAAGATGGCGCCCAAAGACGAGTTCATCCAGAAAACGCTCGCGGAATATAAAGCCGCAAAAGAAAACAAAAAAGCTTTGCAATGACCACGGACTTTCCGCAATCCGCGGGTGACGAGCGACCGATATGCCGGCTTTCAGATTCCTTTGAGTAGTTTGTAGAGTTCATTGGCGGCGTCGAAATCGGTTTCGAGGTCGCGGGAGGCCAGACGTTCGCGGAGTTCGTCAATGCGGCGCGCGAAAAGGTCCAGCGAGGCGGAAAGAATTTCGCGATTGGTGAGGACGATATCGCGCCAGAGCGTGTAGGAACTGCCCGCGAGGCGCAGCGAATCGCGCAATCCCGGCCCCGCGAGCGTAATGGGCAGGCCGTTTTCGTCGAGACGGTCGTAGAGAAAGGAAGCGAGCGCGACCGCCGCTAGTTGCGGCAGATGCGATGCCAACCCCACCGCATAGTCATGTTGCTGCGCGCCGATCCACATCGGCCGCGCGCCAATTTTCTCCAGGATTTTCACGAGGGCTGTAACGCGCGGATCGGATTCGGGTTTGTCCTTTTGTTGCGGCGGAAGCGGCTCCCCCGGAATTCTTGCAGCCACCGCAAATGAAACTTCAGCCGACACCGCATCCGCTACGGCGGCTGCTTCGGCAGCCGTGGCGATGAGCGCCGCGTCGGAAGAAGGTTCAGTGATCAGCGCGTAGGGATGATCGCGAAAAAGATCGCCGTCCGCCGCGGCGATACCGGAAAGCTCTTTGCCGGCCATGGGATGACCGCCGAGAAAGAGTGGTCGGTCGCCGCCGGGGAAAAGCGCGGCTGCGTCCTGCGTAATGCGGAGCTTGGTGCTGCACGCGTCGGTGACCAGAGCATTTGGAGAAGCGAAACGCGCGATTTCTGGTAACAAATCCAGAGTCGCGCCAATCGGCAGCGCGATGTAAATCAGGTCGGCACCAGCCAGTGCCTCCTTGAGCGAACCGGAGGAGGCACGGTCTATGATCCGGCGGCCATGCGCTTCATTCACAACGGTAGCGCGGTCCCAACCGTGAATGAAAATGTCCGTTGTGTATTTCTTCAACGCGAGCGCGAAAGAGCCGCCGATGAGGCCGGTGCCGAGAATCGTGACGCGCTGAATGAGATGTGGGGACATGGAAAAATCTTAAGCCATTCTGCGGCCGATGGCGGGAGCGATGATGCGAAGCTCGGCCATAAGCTGAGTGAAATTAGCGGGTTCGAGGGATTGCGCGCCGTCGGAGAGGGCGTGCTCAGGGTCGTTGTGCACTTCGATGAGCAGGCCGTCGGCGCCGGCAGCGACGGCGGCGCGAGCCATGGGCGGAACTTTGTCGCGGCGTCCCGTACCGTGGGATGGGTCGGCCCACATGGGCAAATGGGAAAGTTTTTGAATGACGGGAATCGCGGCGAGATCGAAAGTGTTGCGCGTGTAGGTTTCAAACGTGCGAATGCCGCGTTCGCAGAGAATCACGTTGTAGTTGCCGCCGGCCAAAATATATTCGGCACTGAGGAGCAGTTCTTCCATCGTCGCGGACATGCCGCGCTTGAGCAGCACCGGCTTGCGGACCTCGCCAAGCGCGCGAAGCAAATGGTAGTTCTGCATGTTGCGCGCTCCGACCTGATAGATATCTACATACTGGCCCATCATGTCGACCTGCGAGGGGTCCATGACTTCGCTGACGGTGAAGAGGCCGAATTTTTCCGCAGCCTCGCGCATGATTTTCAACCCCGGTTCGCCCATGCCCTGAAATGCATAAGGCGAAGTGCGCGGCTTGAAAGCACCGGCGCGGAGAATTTTTGCGCCCGCTTTGGACACTGCTTCGGAAATCGCAAACATCTGCTCGCGCGATTCGACGGAGCATGGCCCGGCAGCAACAACGACATCGGGGCCACCGATTTTGACACCCCGGCCTAAGTCAATGACCGTGCCTTCGGGCTTGAATTGCCTGCTGGCCAGCTTGAACGGCTGCGTGATGCGCATGACTTCGCGTACACCTTCCAGCAACTCGAAATCGCGATGATCGAAGTCGCGGTGCACACCAACGGCGCCGAGCACGGTGTGCGAGGCTCCCGTAGAGCGGTGCACGTCAAAACCGTGCGCGATCAATTTATCGATCACATTCTGTATCTGGGCGTCCGACGCGCCCTCTTGCATGACGATGACCATGACTGGTTGCGTTAGCCTTTCGTGTTCGGTGATCTGTTTCCCGTGTTCCGTAAGAGCAAAGTCTGAAGACTTGAATCCCAGGCAAATGAGGTCAGGCCAAGGCCCGGCACTGCACAAAAACCTGGGAAAGATTTTTTGCGCCTCATGTCAAGAATCCTTCTCGGCGTCACCATCGGTGTGCATGGCGAGCCGCTCGGCGGAACGCGCTTCGTCGATGATGCGCTCGAACAGGCGCCGAACCGCGGCATTGCTGAGCGGCCCTCGGTTGTTGTGCTCGGCGTTTTGCAGGACTTCTTTTTCGCGATCGGGCTGGTAAAGAGGCAGGTGCTGTTCCTGCTTAAGTTTGCCGATTTCCAGCGCGCACTTGGAACGCTCGTTGAGGAGCTCAACCAGTTTGCGGTCGAGTTCGTCGATGCGGCGGCGGAGATCGGCAAGCGTCATGGGCGCGGCCTCGGCGTTGGACGAAGAGAGATTCCTCGCGTCGCTCGGAATGACGATCGTGGATGAAGTCGCCATCGAAGGAGTGTCATGGGGTGACCTCGGTTCTGCGGGAGAGACCCGCACGGGCGGCTTCCTTCAGGTTGTGAATGCGCGCCGAGAGAGCCGCGGAGGCAGCTTCGATCGCAGCCCGGGAAGAGTCTTGTCCTGTGGCGGTTTCGATTTCAGTGACGAGGGCGGAGCCGACTACGGCGGCATCCGCAAGACCGCCGAGAACCGAAACGTGGCCGGGCAGGGAGATTCCAAAACCCACGGCGATGGGAAGTTGCGTGAACATCCGCGCGCGGCGGAGCAGCGCCGGGAGATCGTCAGGGAGAACGTCTTTCGCTCCCGTCACACCGGTGCGGGAGATGAGATAGAGGAAACCGGACGAGACATGGGAGATTTTCTGTAGGCGATCGTCGTCAGACGTAGGCGCAGCCAGGAAAATCGTATCGAGGTGATTGGCGGCCATCACGCGGCGGTAGTCGTCTGACTCCTCCGGCGTTAGGTCGGTAATGAGAACGCCATCGGCTCCAGCGGAAGATGCGGCGAAGCCGAATTTTTCCAGTCCCATTTGGAAGACGGGGTTGTAGTAGCTGAAGAGAACCAGAGGAACCTGGCACGACTTGCGGATTGTGCGAACTAGCTCGAGAACGCCCAGGAGCGTGGTGCCGGATTTGAGGGCGCGTTCGGACGCACGCTGGATGGTAGGGCCGTCGGCAAGGGGGTCGCTGAACGGAACGCCAAGTTCGATGACATCAGCGCCGGCTTCGGCAAGAGCCAGGACGAATTTTTCAGTGGCTTCGAGGGAAGGGTCGCCGGCGGTGATGTAGGCGACGATGCCCATCTCACCGGCTCCGCGAAGGTTGGCGAAACGCCGGGAGATGCGCGTGGCAATGGTGGGTACAATGGCCATATCAGAATGAAATAGATTAGCACTGAGTGGACGGTGAACGAGAGTGTTCGGAGCTTGGTCGCACCGATCGCGTGATGGAGCGGACTTGCCTGCCGCACCCGGAC
>DASSYL010000079.1:0-6347 GCA_035703315.1 Candidatus Acidiferrum sp.
CCCATGGATGACCAAGATCGCAAAACGCTGCAGTTTCTCATGCTGAATGGCCGCGGCACGTGGGCCGAATTGGGCGAACTGCTGGGGCTTTCCGCTCCGGCTGCTGCGGAACGCGCACGAAAACTGGAAGCGGACGGCGCCATCCTGCGCTACGCGGCGATCGTCGACCCGGAAAAACTGGGACTTCCGCTGACCGCCTATGTCGCAGTGACTATCGGTGACCAGCGCAAACGAACAAAGTTTTTGCGGCTAGCGGAAAAGCATCCACAAATTGTGGAGTGCCACCACGTGGCCGGTGAGGATGACTACTTGTTGAAGGTTCGTTGCCGCGGCACACGTGACCTAGATCATTTCTTGAGCCGAACCCTGAAAGACGGCGACCTAGGCATCGCGCGCACGCGCACCACGGTAGTCTTGGCAACGGCTAAGGAAACCGTCCACTTGCCCGCGACTCTAACCGCAGAGTGAAAGCAGATTCCCTACAGTATCGTCCTTCCTCCACTCAGTGGGTGGCTTACTTGACACACTTGGCAAGGCAGCCTACACTACGGAGTTTTTAGATGGCCCCGAAATTCATATCAGAGGGGCGGGAAGCTCATGGACAAGAAAAGGCTCGACTATTACAAGAAGAAGCTGCTGACCCGGCGTGAGGAGTTGTTGAAGACGATCGCGCGCACCGCGGAAGAGGGAAGACTCGCCGACGAGGATCCTACCGTGGACCTGGCGGACAAGGCTGCCAATTCCTATACCAAGGAATTTCTGTTCGGCATTTCCAATACCGATCGCAGCATCCTGAACATGATTGATGCGGCGCTGAAGCGTATTCAGAACGAGGAATACGGCGTATGCGCCAACTGCCAAGAAGAGATGCAGCAGAAGCGCCTGGAAGCAGTACCCTGGGCCAAACACTGCATCACCTGCCAAGAGAAGGCGGAAAAGGGCCAGCTCTGACAGCGCCGCAGCCTAATTTATCTGGCATATAAACTAACTCTGCCGACCCATGCGGCTAGAGTAGTCTTCCGGCTAGCTTCACCTCTGGTTATTCCACGCGGGCCTTTCCCGGCGCTGAAGTAGCAGTCGGCAGCGGCCAAAATAGCGCAGACATCGTCGTTTGTGTGCCGTTTCGCAAGATGCGCGCCGCTAGAGAACGCGGCTTCAAGCAAGCCGAAGCGCTATCCTAGTCCCGTAGCGCCCGGCTAAGCATTTGTTGATTGACCGGGGACGCTGGGAGGCTGTTCGTGGTGCTTTTGCCACACGTCCAGGCAGCCAAGTTGACAACAAGCGCGTCTTACTGGTAGATGATGTAATGGCGACTGGCGCGACGCTCGATGCATGTGCAAAGGCGTTGCGCGACGCGGAGGCTACTGGGGTGTCCTGTTTAACGGTAGCCCGAGATTGTCGGAACCCGTACAAAGTCGGCGGTTAGAGCTGGCTTGAGGTGCGCGATGAGCGCAGTGCGAAAAGAGGGTGTAAGTTCCCGCCGATTCGCTACCACGAACTCGGCCAGTTCGGTTGTGCCTTCCAGCGAAGTTCCCGCAGACAGTAGATTCCACAACTCGGCGGTGCCCCGGCGTGCGTCGTTGATGCAAGAGCCGGTACTTGTGCTCAACGCCACCTATGAGCCGATCAACGTAACCGCCGTGCGCCGTGCCATGGTGCTGTTGTTAAAGGGTGTCGCGCAAGCGGAAGAGTTGCACGTTTCGGAAGTGCATTCCGCCGCGAACTCGCACCGAGTGCCTTCAGTAATTCGACTATTGGCGTACCGGCATATCCCGCAGCAGAGTCGCGCGCTTTCTCGCAAGAACATTTTGTTGCGCGACCGCAACACCTGCCAATTCTGCGGACGAGTTTTCCCCAGTTCGGAACTCACGCTGGATCATGTCGTCCCCCGCTCCCGCGGCGGGCGCTCCTCTTGGGAGAATCTGGTAGCCTGCTGCTATCGTTGTAATAACAGCAAGGGGGATCGCACCCCGGAAGAAGCCGGTTTCAAATTGGCGCGTCGTCCCCGGCCGTTTACCTTGCACACTTCACGGCAGCTGATGCGAATGATTGGACACCGCGACGAACGTTGGCGTAAGTACTTGTTTTACTGAGCCTTTCGCGTCGTAACAGTACTTTCATAAAAAATTTCTGCTTTAAGGAAACCTTTTTCGTTGGAATACATCTAATCTATCAAAACCACTTCGAGGACACACCCCGGGAGGCAGTTGGGACCAAAATCCCAACTGCTTCTCTCCTTTTAGACCCAACTTTTCTCGTAGCTTGTCATAACGGATAAGGACACCAAAACGTTTGGAGTCCACTCTCGCCCGTTCAGATTCCGGATTGCTTCCGCGCTTTGTTGTCGCGTTTATTTTTTTGTTCCACACGCAGCAATGTCGGGGCTTCCGCCAAGAAAAATCACCGGATCAAAATCCTGGCGCGCAAACCACCGGTGCACTTCTTCTTGCGTGTGGAAGTGCACGAACTCGGGCGAGAGCGTGTCGTAAAACGAATAAGCGGTGGACGACAGACGGTGCCGTACCCGCGACAGGCGAAACATTTCCCGAAGCTTGTTCAGCGCGTGCACGGGCAGCGCCAGGCTCCACGAGAGCGCATACAATGCAGCCGACGGCAACAGATATGGCTTGCGCAAAATCTTTCGCGCTAGCCGGTAAGGGGTCGTGACCCGGTCGGAGTAAATCCATACGTAAAGTTTCCCGTGCGACTTCACCAGCCCCGAGAGGCTGGCAAAACTGCGCGCCGTATCCGGCGTGTGGTGAATCACGCCCTCGCTCCATACCAAGTCGAACGAGCGCGGAGGGAACGGCGGACACGACAAATCGGCTTGCACGATGTGCACGTTGGAAATTCCTTGGCATCGCTCGAACGCCACGCGCGCTGCGTCGCTGAAATCCATCCCAATCACCGCCGCGTGGGGCGCCGCACGCCCGATATCCGCCGTCAATTCGCCGGAGCCGCATCCCGCATCGAGAATCACGCAATCGCGCAGCGAACCGAGATCTTCGAGGCCGAATGCTTTTCGGAAGTCTTCGAGGCACTCTGTCCGGCTTTTGCTATAGATCAAATCCCGCTCAAAACCGCCCTGGCTGTGCAGTTCCCACTGTTTGCCAAACGACCTCTGCGTCCGCGTGGACGGAACCTCGCTGCGCAGCATCCGCGGCACTCCGTCAAGGATCGAAAACCTTGCGGCACATCGCGAGCAGAATAATTCTCCGGACAATATCTCGGCACCGTGTACTTGTGTAGGTCTTGAGGACAGCTCAGTAGCGCATTCCGGGCACCGCAGATATACGAGCAGGGACTCTCGCATGAAACCACCTTCGGCTGAAAAGTTGGGGCGGGTGCGTTCGTACGGGGAGGGCGTCTTCCATTCGTAGTCTCGCGCAGTATAGCGCCTGTGGTCAAGGCACAACGGCCAGGCCACGTAACGCGATAACCCGCGTCAATCCACTAGTTCGCTTGCGAAAAGCTGCGCAGCGCGGTTTGTTCGTCGGGAAATTCCTGGAACACCTGCGAAAGGTGCGTGATTTTTAGAACTTCTTCAACCTTCGGCGCGAGCCCGACCACTTTCATCGTGCCGCCCTGTTTCACCACCGCCACATAGATGCGCGCCAGTTCACCGATGCCGGAGCTGTCCAGGTATTGCAGCCCGCTTAGATTCAGCAGGATGTTTCTGCGATTTTCGCGAAGCAGCGACTGCACCGAGTCGCGCAGTTCGCGCACTTCAAAAAAGGTCAAATGGCCTGTGACATCCACCAAAGCGACGTGGTCCTGCTGACGAATCGTTACCGAGAAGCTCACAAGGAATAGCCTTTCGTGTTGCATGGCGATTATAACCCGTCCGCTCGCGAAAGGTTTTGCTTAAACGGCGACAGGTTTCTGCCAGCCCCTTGCTGCCAGCCCCACTCGCACCACCTGCATTTGCGGGTTCACATAACGGAGCAGGGATCCTGTCGTTGGGTGAAAACGCAGCGCGAGCGCGACCAGGTAGACCGCCGGCGGATGTGGCTGGAGTGTTACGCCTGGAACGCAGCCGGTCGCCGCCAGCAAGTGCGCCACCGGGGAGTCGCGCCCACTGGCAGCATCAGGTGCACTTCCGCGATCGCCGATCGCCTAGTCGGACTTTGCAGCCGTTACAGCCACTCCGCGCAAGTATAAGTGAGTTAGAGATCTAGAAACTATCGGGAAGTCGCGGCGAATTGCAGTCCGGAAACCCGCACTGTCGGCATCTGCATATTCCAGGAAGGAGGCACATGGTCGAAAGAAACCTGGAAGTGCGCGGTTACTCCCGGCGCCAGCGCCGCCGACGCGCCACCCAGCACCGGCCGGCTTTCGCGCAGCGCGATTTGTTTCATGTCGTCCTGAAACTCCACAAGCACTTCGATGCCCGCCAGCGTGCGATCGCCACCGTTCAGCACATCGCCATCCAGGTATTTCACTTTCTGATGCAGAAAATTTTCCGCTTCGCTCATGGCGAAATTACTAAATTGCAGTTTGGCCGCGTATGCCTGTTCCGCCGCGCCAAATGGCAGCCTTGGCTTGGCGCCGCTCGGCAAGGGTACTGGCCCGCGGAAAAACAGCAAATACAACGCCGCCACTCCGAACAACGTAGCCAGCGCGATCACCGCGGGATGCCGGAACATTCCTCCCGGCTCCTTTTGCGGCGTCGGCAAGGGCGATTCAAACGCTTCCTGCATTTTCTTTCCGTTCTCAGCGGCCCAGCGACAGCCGGTGGATTAGCGGGTCAGGCAGGCTGGCTTCGCGCATGCGATCCTGCACCGCAGGAATATCATACGGCACGCGCCAGAATTCCACGACGTTGTGATCGAAATCGGCGATCGCAAAGGCCGCGCGCGGATCGCCGTCGCGCGGCTGCCCGATCGAGCCCGGATTCAGCAGATATTTGTAGCCCGGTTCCAGGTGCAGCGCGGAAAATAATTCGGATGGCCGCGGCCGCAGCGGCAACAGTTCAATGTCGCTTTCGCGATACGAAAAGCCGCCTTGGTGATGCGTGTGCCCAAAAAAACTTAGCGTGGTGGAAGAATCGAGCAGTCCTTCGAGCGCCTGTGCCGGAGTGAACACATATTCATCTTCGTCCTGAAACGCTCCATGGATCAGCACCACGCCGTGCGCTCTCTTTGGTCCCTGCGGCAGCGCTGCCAGCCATCGCATCAGCTCGGGCGACAATACCGCGCGTGTCCAATCCACCGCCATTTTGGCCACCGGGTTGAAATCTTCCGAACTCATGATTCCCGCAACTGCTTTGTCGTGATTCCCGCGAATCACTTCCGGTGTAATTTCCCGCAGCTTTTCGGAAACCTCCACCGGGTCCGGCCCGTAGCCCACAACGTCACCCAGGCACACAGCCGCATCCCATCGGCCGGAAGCCGCGGCAAGCGCCGCTTCAAAGGCCGTCAAATTGGCATGAAGATCGCTGACAATCAACAGTCGCATTCCACAGGTCCAAAGAGCGCACCTGAGTATAGTGGAACACGCTCTGCCATGCACGAATTGCGCTCGCGATATGCGGTACGTGACGCGTTAGAAACCATTTTGTCTCTCGCCGTTCACTAAATTTAGCAACAATTCACGAGTCACGCGGTGTTACATCTTCCATTTTTTGTCTTTTTTCATTTTCGTGCATTCTTCGCGCCAACTTTCACCAAAAACTTTTCGCCCGCCGCGAAACATTCGGTCGGCGTGACTCGTCTATACGGGTGCGGCCGATTTTGGGGCTGTACAAGTTTGAGACAGAAAAAACCCCGCGGTGGCAGCCGCGGGGCGATTGACACGCACGTTGTTCCGGCGGTTAGTCCAGAAACCTTGGTGTCGTGCTGGCGAATCTACTCGCACCGATGCGGCGTGTCAACTGCCTTCAGACCCCATCCCCGGCGGCTCATTCTTAATCTGAGCGAAAGGGAACCAGCCGTCCTAACGGCTGCACTGGAAGGTGACACGCATCATGAAGATCAATTCTGTTTCTCGCATCGCGGCGCTGTTCGTTGCCCTCGCAATGGTAGTGCCGGTTTTTGCCAAACCCTTTACCAAGACCATCAATCTTTCTCAAGCCGCCAAATTTGGCAAAGCTTCTCTCCAAGCCGGCGAATATCAGCTTTCCATCGACGGCACCAAAGCCACCGTGCAAAAAGGCAAGAACACTCTTGCTGAGTCCGAAGGCCGCTGGGAAGAGCGCGACGCCAAGTCCGAATACACCTCCATCCTCGTTGGCGAAAACGGCCAGGTCCGCGAAGTCCGTTTAGCCGGACAGAAGAAAGTCTTCGTTTTCAACGAATAGTTCTCGCCGTGTTTGACTGACTCTTCTCAACGCGAAGCGGGAGATCGGG
>DASSYL010000201.1:0-20209 GCA_035703315.1 Candidatus Acidiferrum sp.
GCTACAGCAACTATCAGCAGGCTTTTGGCCCGCTGGGATTCACCTTCAACACCAGCGATTACGCGTTCTTCGGCGAGGATAACTGGCGTATTCTGCCGCGATTCACACTGAACCTCGGAGTGCGTTACGAGTACGAACAGCTGCCCGACCCGATTCTTGCGAATCCTGTGGTGGGGCAGACGCAAAAGATGCCGAGCGACAAGAACAATGTGGCGCCGCGCATCGGGTTCGCCTGGGATGTTACGGGGAACGGCAAGACTTCCGTGCGCGGAGGTTACGGGATTTACTACGGACGGATCATCAACTCGACCATTTACAACGCGCTGATCAACACCGGAATGCAGGGAGGACAGTTCTCCTTCTTCTTTACTCCGACCGCGGCGGGTGCGCCGTCTCTGCCGCAGATTCTGACAACGCAGCCGACATCTACGTCGGCATTGAACATTACCTTCTTCGATCCGCACTTCCAGAACCCTTCGGTGCAGCAGACAGACCTGACAATCGAGCGAGAGATTGCACGGAACACCGTGGTTTCCGTCAGCTACCTGGGCAGCTTTGGGCGCAGCTTGCCGGACTTTGTGGACATCAATACGGGCGCAGCGCCGACGAACATCACCTACCAAGTGGCAGAAGGCGGACCGCTTGCGGCGGCGGCGTATACCACTCCCTTGTACGCGACAACAACGGTGACTCCGCTTGGCGGACCGCCGGTCCGAGGCAAGCGTCCGAACGGCAGCTTCGGAGCAATGTCGGAAATCTTCAGCGGAATCAGCTCGAACTACAACGCGCTCGCGGTGTAGGTCAATCGCCGCATGACGAGTCACTTGCAATTTACGGCGAACTACACGTGGGCCCATTCGCTGGACTTCGGGCAGAACGCCACCACATTTTCCGATACGAATGACCTGCTGGTGCCAACGGACATCCGAGGCGAATACGGTAATTCTATTTTTGATGTGCGGAATCGATTTGTGGCAAGCGCCGTTGCCGAAAGTCCGTGGCACGTCAGCGGATGGGTTGGCTACTTGACAAACGACTGGCTGCTCGCACCCATCGTCTCGGCTCAGAACGGACTGCCGTATTCGCTAGTTACCTCCGGGACGCCGCCGAGCGTTGCCGTGACGGATCCGGGTAACGGAACCGTCACGACGTTTGCGCCGCTGGGAGCCGGAGTGAACGGCTCGAACGGCCGGAAAGGCATCGACGTCGTGGGACGGAACACGTTCCAGATGCCTCGGACGGTCAACATGGACCTGCGCTTGTCCAAAAAGATCCGATTCGGCGAGCGCTATTCAGCAGAGCTGATCGGAGAGGCGTTCAACCTCTTTAACCACCAGAACGTCACGGGCATCAACAACACGGGATACATCGTGAGCACATCGGGAACGGTGACAAATTCCGCCGGAACCGCGACATGCAGCTCGTCCGCGCCGTGCTTGAGCTATAACTCGGCGTTTGGTTCGGTGACCAGTTCGAACAGCAACTTTGCCTTCTCACCGCGGCAAATCCAGATTGGATTCCGCTTCCTGTTCTAAAAAGGCGGGAGAATCGAAGGGACCGAAAGCGGCCCGCATTTCCGCGGGCCGCTTTCTTTTTTGCACGCCGACGCACAAGCGGCGCATTTCATTTCACGCATGCATCGACTCGTGCGTGTAAAATCCACAACGAAGGCCAGGTGCCAAACAGAAATGACCGAAACCAAACGACCGGAGCCGTGGCTGCGCGGCACACTGCGCGACGTTCCGGCAGTGGGACGGGGGTTGCTGCACGCACTGCAGTTGGCCGAAGAGGATTTGACCATTTGGTGCGGCGAATTGGACGCACAGGAACTGAATTCGCGGCCGGGCGGGTTGGCATCGGTTGCGTTTCAAATCCGGCATATCTCACGCAGCGTGGACCGGCTGTTGTCGTATGCGGAGGGGCGGCAGCTGGACGAAGTGCAGATAGCGGCTCTAAAGGCCGAGATGGATGGCCATGCGGAACCAGACGAGGTATTTGCGGAATTGAATGCCACCTTCGAACGGGCAACGCGGCGGGTTCGCTAGCTGGCGTCTCGAGATCTCGAGGCAGTGCGCGTGGTAGGTCGCAAAAAACTGCCGACGACGTTGGGCGGCTTGCTGGTGCACGTGGCGGATCACACGCAGCGCCACGTGGGGCAAGCGATTGCGACGGCGAAAATCGTGCGCGGATCGAAAACGGAGGCGGCGAAGTAGGCCAACGATTCGGGTATACTCCTGCGACCATGTTTTTTGAATCGGCCAAGAGCATTCTGCTCATTGTGAGCGCACTGTTTCCGCTAGTAAATCCCATCGGCGGAAGCCCGGTATTTCTGCTGTTGACTCAGGAGTACGCGCCGCAAGAGCGCAAGCTGCTGGCGCGGCGCGTGGCCATCAACAGTTTCATTCTGCTGATTGTGTCTTTCGTGGTGGGGACGCACATCCTCTCGTTTTTTGGGATTTCGCTGCCGGTGGTGCAAGTGGGTGGAGGGTTGATCGTAGTGTCCACGGGCTGGGCGATGTTGACGAAGAGCGATCCGGGCGCCGGCGGGGACCACGGCCAGATGCACCAGGCTGTGGACGTCAATCAATTGTTTCAGAAGGCGTTTTATCCGCTCACGCTGCCGCTAACGGTGGGGCCGGGCGCGATTTCGATCGCGATTACTCTGGGGGCAAACGAGCCGCGGCACCTTGACGCGAACTTGCTGGCAATTCTGTCTGCGTCAATCGCATCCGCGCTGATCGCGCTAAGCGTGTACCTGTGCTATGGGTATGCGGAACGGTTGGCAGCGGCGGTCGGGCCGAGCGGGATGAACGTGATCCTGCGGCTTTCGGCGTTTCTGCTGGTGTGCATCGGGGTACAGATTTTGTGGAACGGCGTAAGCGCACTGGTAAAGACGCTGAGAGTTTAGGTAGGCCAGGCGGCAGCCTTCCATTTTCGAGACTGTTTAACGTTTGGGTGTTTTGACCGGATCTGGTGGGCGAGATGGGAGCTTCTTAGGATTCGCTTCCAGCGCTTTCAGAGCTTCGGCGATGCCCCGCTCGAGCTGCGAATCGCGGCCGACGATTACTTCGGCGGGCTCGTTCTCGACGACGATGTCCGGATCTACTCCGTGACCTTCTATAACGTACTTCCCTTCCGCTGACCCCGTGGCGTATTCAGGAACAAAAACGTTGCCGCCATCGAGCAGCGGGCCGCGGCCTGAAATTCCCACGACGCCGCCCCAGGTGCGTTTGCCGATCAGCGGGCCGAGGCCTGCCTGGCGGAACATGTAGGGAAAAATGTCGCCATCGGATGCGGATGTTTCGTTGATCAGGCAAACTTTAGGGCCATAGAAGGTTTCGTTGGGATAGGTGTTGGTGTAGTCAGAAACGCGGTCGAAGCCAGTGCCGAGCAGCGGGCGCAGCAAGCGCTGGATCAACATTTGCGAAATGTTGCCGCCGCCGTTGCCGCGTACGTCCACGATAAGAGCTTCCTTGCGAATCTGGGGATAGTAAAACTTGATGAATTCGCGGATGCCGGCGGCGCCCATGTCCGGGATGTGGATGTACCCGATGCGGCCGTTGGTGGCTTTAAAGACGGCTTCACGGTTGTGCGTAACCCAATCAAGGTAGATGAGGTTACGCTCGTTGGTGATGGGCTTGTAAGTGACCTGCCGTGCTCCGTCGGTGGATGGCTTGGAGTTCAGCGTTAGCTGCACCGGGCGGTTAGCCTTGTTCAGCAAGAGTTGGTAGGGATTTTTCCCGGCCGTTAGATCCTCGCCGTCGACCGCGAGAATGTAGTCGCCTTCATGGGCATCGACGCCGACTTCGGTAAGGGGCGCACGGTAAAGTTCCTCTTCATTCTGACCCCGGTAGATTTTGGCAATGCGGTAGCGGCCAGCGGCGCGGTCGAGTTCGAGGCGGGCCCCCATCAGCGCAACTTGCGGGCGTTTGGGAGTGTCGTAGTCGCCGCCTTCGATGTATGAGTGCGAGGCGTTGAGCTCGGAGACCATTTCGCCCAGAACATAGTTGAGGTCGGAGCGATGCGCCACGAACGGAACCAACGCGCCGTACTGCTGACGCAGTGCATCCCAGTCGTAGCCGTTCATGTTCTTGGCGAAAAAGAAGTCGCGGTAGCGGCGCCAAACTTCGTTGAAGATTTCGGCCCACTCCTGTTGCGGAACGCGGTCTACCATCAAATTAGCGGTGGAAACGGTTTTAGGATTGGATTTGCCTTCGGGCTTGGCATCGTAGAGCTTGAAGTCACGCTCACCACGAACCAGGATCTTCTTGCCGTCTTCGGAAACCGAAAAACTGCGGATATTTTCCGCGAGCGTTGTTTCCTTGCGGTCTTTAAGCGAATAGAGAACCACTGAATCCTGCGGGTAAGAGTCGCGGCCGTAGAAAGGCGTTCCCGCCTTACCGTAAACCAGGAAATCCTTGCTGACGGACAAGCCTTGAAAATTGTCGCCCTCCAGTGGGACGCGGGTGACGCGGTCGGCAAGGCCGTCGAAGTCGATGCGAACGTATTCTTTTTTCTTTTCGTCTTTCTTGTCGGATTTCTCGTCTTTTTTATCTTTGTCCTTATCCTTTTCCTCGGACTTGCCTTTGTCGGCTTTCTCGCCATCCTTGGCGATGGTCACTTCATCGCTTTCCGGGGGAAAAGGATTCTTCACGTCTTTGCGAAGAGCAAGCGCAAAAATGCCTGTGCTGCGGTCGGTGGCATAGTCGAACTCGACCTGACTGATGGCCGGCTGAAAATCATGATCGGCCAGATAGTACAGATAGTTGCCGTCGGGATCCCATGCGGGATCAGCCGAGCTAAATAGATCAGTAGTCACGCGATGAAGCTGCGAATCGGCAACGCTCCAGATATAGACCGAGCGGAAACCATTCGGGTTGCTCATGGTGAAGGCGAGATGGCCGCCGTCATGCGACCAGACGTAGTCGCGCAAGCGGCCGTTGGCGCTGCGAGCGATTTCACTAAACTTTTTGTCTTCGAGCGTGAAAACAAAAAGCTTGCCGTCTTTGTCGGAGAAAGCGAGGCGCTTGCCGTCAGGCGCCCATTCTGGGGCGTACAACATGGCGTGCAAGCCGTGAGTGAGTTGTTCCGGCTTGGCGGAGCCGTCTTGATTGGCGAGGTACACCTCGTCTTCGCCGTCGAGGTCTGAGATGAAAGCGATCTTCGCGCCGTCATGCGACCATCGAGCCCACTTGTCGTGCGCGTCGGAAGAGTTGGTGAGGTTACGAGTAGGTCCTTTTTCGATCGGCGCGGTAAAGACGTCACCACGCGCAACGAACACAGCCCGCTCGCCTTTCGGACTGAGGCCGTAGTCTTCGATCTGGCCGCCAGCGGCAGCCTGCGCAGGGCGAGTGAAGACACTGTCGTTGGGAACGTGAATGGCCACATGCTTTGACTGGCCAGTGGCGACATCTAGAATGTTCAATTCGCCGTCGGATTCGTAAACAATCTGGTTCTTGTGATCGGTGCTGGGCCAGCGCACGTCCCATTTCGTACTGTGGGTGAGCTGATCGGTCTTTTTTGTCGACGGATCGTAAGAGTACAGATTCAGCGTGCCGTCGGCGTCCGACGAATAATAGATTTTCGCGCCCACCCACATGGGATCACGGTGGCTGCGAACGCCTTCGGTAATTTTTTCCGCGGAGTGCGACTTAACGTCGAAAATGTAGAGCTGCTGAGCCCAGCCGCCTTCGTAGCGCTTCCACGTACGAAAGTCGCGGAAGAGCGGAGAGTAAACCACTTTGGAGGAATCGGGCGAAAGATCGCCCGCCCCCGACTTGGGCATCGGAAGAGCTTCGGGCATGCCACCCGTTACCGGAACGGTGTAAAGGCGGCTGTCGCCGAGATCGAAGTACTCGCGACCAGAGCGGAAAATCACCGACTTGCCGTCGGGCGTCCATCCGTAAACCTGATTGTCATAGCCCCAGCGCGGCGTAAGCGGACCGCGCGCGGGATAGAATGTAAGCTGACGCGGAACGCCGCCGGTGGCAGGGATGACGTAAACCTGTTCGTCGCCATCGTATTGGCCGGTGAAAGCGATCCAGTTGCCATCCGGTGAGAATTTCGCGAAGAGTTCGAGGCCGGGATGCGACGTTAGCCGCGTTGCAAGTCCGCCGGATGTGGACGCCAGCCAGAGGTCGCCACCGTAGGTGAAGACAACTTTGTCGCCATGGACATCTGGAAAACGCAGCAGCTTGGTTTGAGAATCGGCGGGTCTTGCGATTACGATTGAAAACACCACGAAACAAGCCAGAACGGACAGATTTCGAGCGCGCATGGATCCTTTCGTACCGACCAACAACATCGCGAAATTTCTGAATGATCGAAACTAGGGGGATTCCCCGGAGTCGAAAATTGTATACCTACAATTGCAAGAAATAAATCTTGTAAACTTCGACCAGTGGCAACCCACACTTTTCAAGGCGTCCATCGTCTCCTCGCAACCAGAGCGCTCCGTGTATCATTTAAGGTAGGTTCCGCGCCGGCTAGTGCTGCGTGGCGTCCATAAAATGGCTGAAATCACCACTCTTCGTGAAGCAATCGCCGCTTTGGTGCGCGACGGCGACTCGGTCGCTATGGAAGGCTTCACTCATCTCATTCCCTATGCCGCCGGCCACGAAGTCATCCGCCAAGGCCGCAAGAATCTGACGCTGATCCGCATGACGCCCGATGTCATCTACGACCAGCTCATCGGCGCCGGCTGCGCCCAAAAATTGACCTTCTCCTGGGGCGGCAATCCCGGCGTCGGTTCCCTGCACCGCTTGCGCGACGCTGTCGAGCGCGCTTGGCCGGCACCGCTCGAAATTCAGGAACATGGTCACGGCGATCTTTCCAACGCCTATGTCGCCGGCGCGGCGAACCTGCCGTTTGCCGTACTTCGCGCCTACGCGGGTTCCGATCTACCCAAGCACAACGACAAAATCAAATTCATCCAGTGCCCGTTCACCGGCGAGACTCTAGCGGCTGTTCCTGCCATCAATCCGGACGTCGCCGTCATCCACGCGCAAAAAGCCGATCGCAAAGGCAACGTCCTGCTTTGGGGAATTCTTGGTGTGCAAAAAGAAGCCGTGCTCGCCTCGAAAAAATCCATCGTCACCGTGGAGGAGATCGTCGAAGATCTGAAAGCCTGGCCTAACGCCTGCATCCTTCCCGCGTGGACTCTCTCCGCCGTCTGCTGCGTTCCCGGCGGCGCATTTCCCTCTTACGCCCACGGCTACTACGAACGCGACAACCGTTTCTACCAGGCTTGGGACGCGATTTCCCGCGAGCGCGGCACCTTTCAGAATTGGATCAAAATGCACATCCTCGACACCGAAGACTTCCCGGCGTTCCGCCGGGTCCTCGCCGAATCCAGCGCCGCGAGTGTCCAGCCATGACCGACGCCCAGCCTGCCTACACCACCAACGAGATCATGACCGTCGCCGCCGCGCGCCTTCTCAAAAATGGCGCGGTCTGCTTCGTTGGCATCGGCCTTCCATCCACCGCCGCGAATCTCGCGCGACTCACACACGCTCCCGACATCGTCCTCATCTACGAATCCGGTCCCATCGGCGCCAAACCCCTGGTCCTTCCGCTTTCCATCGGCGACGGCAACCTCGCGGAAACCGCCGACACCGTTGTCTCCACTCCCGAAATTTTTCGCTATTGGCTGCAGGGTGGGCGAGTGGACGTCGGCTTCCTCGGCGCCGCGCAAATCGACCGCTTCGCCAACATCAACACCACCGTCATCGGCGACTACAAAAAGCCCGCCACTCGCCTTCCCGGAGCCGGGGGCGCTCCCGAAATCGCTAGCTGTGCCCGAGAAGTTGTGTTGGTTCTCAAACAATCCGCTCGCACTTTTGTCAAGCAGCTCGATTTCGTCACTTCGGTCGGATACCTTGATGGCGGCGACGCCCGCCAGCGGCTGGGCCTTCCCGGCAAAGGACCAGTCGCCGTGGTCACCGATTTGTGCGTAATGGCGCCCGACCCCGTCAGCAAAGAACTCACAGTGATGGAGTTGCATCCCGGCGTGACCCGTGAGCAGGTCGCCAAAGCCACTGCTTGGGAGATTCGATTCGCGGGAATCTTGCAGGAAACTCCGATTCCTACAAATACTGAGCTCGAAACCTTGCGCGATCTCGAACGCCGCACCAAACTGGCGCACGGAAACCTTGTAGGCGCAGGCTAACTTGATGAAAACCGTTTTCCTGTGTGACGCAATCCGTACACCGATCGGGCGTTATGCCGGCGCGCTTTCTTCGGTTCGCACCGACGACTTGGCCGCGATTTCCTTGCGGGCTTTGATGAAAAGAAATCCTTCCGTGGATTGGCAACAGCTCGACGAAGTCATCCTCGGCTGCGCCAACCAGGCCGGCGAAGATAATCGCAACGTCGCCCGTATGGCCCTGCTGCTTTCAGGCCTTCCCGCGACGATTCCCGGCTGCACGATCAACCGCCTGTGCGCTTCCGGCATGGAAGCCATCGGCTCCGCCGCTCGCGCCATCGCAGCCGGCGAATACGATTTCGCCATCGCCGGAGGCGTCGAATCCATGTCGCGCGCGCCCTTCGTCATGGGCAAAGCCGATTCTGCCTTTTCGCGCTCGGCGGAAATTTACGACACCACTATCGGTTGGCGTTTCGTCAACCCGCTCATGAAGAAACAGTACGGCGTGGATTCCATGCCAGAGACCGGCGAAAACGTTGCCGAAGAATGCAAAGTGTCACGCGAAGACCAAGACGCCTTTGCATTTCGCAGCCAGCAGCGCGCTGCAAGAGCCCAATCCGCCGACTTTTTCGCCGAAGAAATTGTCTCGGTCGAAATATCTGGCAAGAAGGGCCCGACCGTCGTTTCCGCCGACGAGCATCCGCGCCCCGATACCACGCTCGAAGCGCTGGCAAAACTGAAACCCGCATTTCGCACGCCGGGTACCGTGACTGCGGGCAACGCTTCTGGCGTAAACGACGGCGCAGCGGCGTTGATTCTTGCTTCCGAGGAGGCCGCAAAGCGCCACGGCCTCACTCCTCGCGCTCGCTTCCTCGGCATGGCCGCGGCCGGAGTTCCTCCGCGCATTATGGGCATTGGCCCCGTGCCTTCCACAAGAAAACTTCTCGCGCGCCTGAACCTCTCGATTAGCGATTTCGACGTGATCGAATTGAATGAAGCGTTCGCCAGCCAGTCGCTCGCCTGCTTGCGTCAACTCGGCATCCCTGACGATGCGGCCCACGTCAATCCCAATGGAGGAGCCATCGCTCTCGGCCATCCGCTCGGCATGAGTGGCGCGCGCCTTGTCCTCACCGCGATCCATCAGCTACAAAAGACCGGTGGACGCCGCGCTCTAGCCACCATGTGCGTAGGCGTCGGCCAGGGCGTCTCGCTTGCAGTTGAACGAGTTTGACGCGACATGAGAACTGGCAAACAGTGTTCTGCTTCGACGATTACCTCCTCAACAGGAAACGGATGATCCGATCGGTGAGCGGACCGTAGGGCGGGCGCAAAAATTTGAGCCCGCTGAAGCGCGACTGCAGGAAAACGCCTTTCTTCTTGGAAAAGGCTGCAAAACCGGCGCTGCCGTGGTAGTGGCCCATTCCGCTTGCGCCGACTCCGCCGAATGGCAGATTATTTTGTGCGATGTGATAAATCACGTCGTTGATCGTCACGCCGCCGGAGATCGTTGTTCTCAGCACGTGGTCCGTGCGGCGCGAATCGTAATCGAAATAGTAAAGTGCGAGCGGGTGCGCATGGTCGTTCACATATTGCAGGGCTTCATTAAGCTCGCGATAAGTTAGCACCGGCAAAATCGGGCCGAAGATTTCTTCCTGCATCACCTGCATCGAATCGTCAGCATTTATGAGCGCGACCGGCGGAAACAGACGATCGTCGGTCGCGGCGACATTGGAGCCGTTCGATTTCCCCCGCACGGAGACGAAAGCGTCCTGCACGCCAAGCGAAACAAGCTTTGCGCCGCGCTGGACGGCATCGTGGATCAGATTTTGCAAACGCTCGAAACGCTGCGCGTTGATAATGTGCGTGTAGTCGGGATTGCCGCTCCAAGTCGGATACAACGAACGCGCGACTTCGGAGGCCAGCCTGACGAAATCGTCGCGCTGCGATTCGTGGACGAAGACGTAGTCGGGCGCGAGACAAGTCTGTCCGGCGTTGTACAACTTTCCCGTGACAATCCGTTCGACCGCAGTACGCAGCGGAAATTCGCGATGAACGATGGCGGGGCATTTCCCGCCCAGTTCCAAAGTAACGGGAGTGAGATTCTCGCTGGCGGATTTCATGACTAGTTTTCCGACGCGCGTCGAGCCGGTGAACAGTAGATGATCGAACGGCAGCGCGGCAAACTCCGCCGCGAGTTGCGCATCGCCGGTCACGACGGAGATGTAATCCGCGGGAAAGCTTGTAGCAATCAGTTTTTGCAGAACTTCGGCGGTTCGCGGCGCCAGCTCGGACGGTTTCAGCATGGCGTGATTGCCTGCTGCGATGGCGTCAGCTAGCGGTGAGAGCGTGAGTAGGGTCGGATAGTTCCAGGCGCCGAGGATGCCGATAACGCCGAGCGGCTGATAGACGGTGCGTGCGCGACCTGGGAAGAAGTTGATGCCGACCGCGACGCGGCGGGGCTTCATCCATTTGGCGAGGTGCTTACGCGTGTGACGGATGCCGTCAACCAGAGGGGCCAGTTCGAGGATGAGTGTTTCGTGACTGGCGCGGCCTCCAAAGTCTTCGTTGGTGGCGCGAACGATTTCGTCCTTGTGGCCAAGGACGGCGGCCGCGAGAGTTTTGAGCGCTGCGACGCGCTTGGCGCAATCCGGTGAAGCGCGGCGGAATGCCTCGCGCTGCTTCTCGAACAGCGTCCGGAGCATCAAGTGTTCGGACAGAAGCGGTTGCTGAGTCGGAGTTGGTTGCGAGGTGGGCATGGAGGAGGAAGCGATGTCAGCTTCGATGCTAGGTGGCATTTGCGGTGGCGTCAACGCGCGGCCCACGACTCGGTTGGCGTTCTGTTTTGGAAAATTGGAGACGTACCCCTTAAGGGAGCAATTTTCGGATCTGCGGCAAGTAAAGGAGTTACGGGATTTTGGATTTGGGCTGGAAATCGGAGGGATTTGGAAGGGCCTACAGATGGCGTCGCACTAACCATAAGATAGAAAGGTATTGAAAGTCTGTCGAAAAATGCATCCACGAGTGCCGCACTTGTACCCACCGGGGGCGGTCAGGGCGAGACATAGCGATATTTGTTGATCACTTCGCATTTGCTATTGAGGGAAGCAGGCCAATATTCTGGGATCAATGCGGCGTATGGAGACGCGTAAGGGTAGTCCTCGTGGCAACCGGGCCGATCAGAATGCCCGCTCCGTCTCCGCCGTCCAGATACCCACTGCGGATGGTGAAGCCATCAAGAGTGGAGCTGAGCGTCTCGTTATGATTGAAGGTGACGACAGTACCGTTCGCGCCGCCATCAATAATGGTTGCTGTCGCGCCGGCGGAGCCCTCAAGAGCGATGGCTTTGCCGTTGAAGTTGATGTTCTCCACGTACGTGCCGGGAGCAGCGACGATGGTGTCTCCATTGTTGGATGCATTGATGGCAGATTGAATCGTGGGATAGTTGCCGGGTAAAAAGATCGTGTTCTGACCATGCGCGGGCGCAGAAAACAACAAGGCGGAAACTGCGAAAAGGATGAAGACGCACCAGAGCTTTGCAGAACTCAGCGAGGGCCAGGTCATGGGAAGTCCTTTGTGAATGTTTCTGAATGCCAGACGAAAAGTTATACGCGCTATGTTACGCTTTCGTCAATTATCTTGTAAAAGTAAGCACTGGGCGTACTGAGGGGCAGTAACGGAAGACCGCAGGAGGGCAACAAAGGCACGGGTTGTGGCGTTCTTGTTCGATCTCGAAGCAAACGGATGGCTGACGGGGAGCGCAGCCATCCGTCTCACAGACGCACTTGTGCGCGGCGACCGGTTATGGGCGCCGCGCAATGGACTCGAGACAAACCGAGTTCAAAGTATGTCCGAGAGCTTGGTGTCCACCGTGATGCGCGTAGCTTTGATTTCCCCGACGATGCGCACCAGCAGATTGCCAGATGTGTCGTATTGCTCGATCGAAAACGTGCCCGCATAGGTCGCACCGTGCGAATCGAGGGTCACGTTTTCGCGAATGTTGGCCGGACCGATCATGTTGCCGTTCAGATCCGAGCTCAGCGCGAAGTGATTCAGCTTGTAGGTAGCCGGTCCGGTCTTCTCCCAGACGCCCAGGCAGAAGTTGCTGGTAGCGGGCGGCCGCGAAGAGTTGAGAATCTCCGTTCCATCGGAGTGCCACTGAGAAAAACCCTGGTCGACGACGGTGCCGTCGGGAATGAACCCGGTGCCTTTGGAAATGAACGTTACGTGCCAGAAGCCAACGATCGGAGCACCGACGGGCGCGGACGAAGCGGGACTGGCCTGTGCTTTGGCCGCGGCCGCGGTTGTCTTGGCGGCCGAATGCATCAGCACCGCCGTGGCAGCATTGGACGTCAGCGGCCCATCCGCCGCTCCGCATTGCGCGCTGGCACTTACGGCGGCCAGCGTTGCCATCAGAGCTATTCCGAACGTTACTGCAATTGAGCGAACTATCCTTTTCATAGGATCTCCCCTTTCGGCCGGCACGAGTTTTCAGAGCTGAGGATTTGTCCCGCAACGCCGTAAATTGCTGTGCCGCCTGCAGCCGCAAGCTAGCATCGCTCGCTGGTGCCGCAATGGAGAGTATCTGCAGGATCGGTAAAGGTTTGGTGAAGTCCTAAACTCCTGAAAACAAAGATGTTCTTCGGCGAATACGAGAGGGAATGCTATACTCCGCGAAATCTGGTCTTTGCCGCCGTGACTCCAGCCGTTCTCAGATTCGAAGACTTCGAGCTCGATTGCGCGCGCTATGAACTGCGTCGCCATGGCCGTCCGCTAAAGCTGGAAAAAATTCCAATGGAGCTTCTGCAGTTGCTGGCCGAATCCGGCGGACGCCTGGTCACGCGTGAGGAGATTGAAGAGCGCCTGTGGGGCAAAGATGTATTTGTTGACGCGGAGCACGGGATCAACACGGCCATGCGCAAGATCCGGCAGGTTTTGGAGGATGATCCGAATGCGCCGCGTTTTGTGCTGACGGTGCCGAGGAAAGGGTACCGCTTCATAGCGGAGGTGAGGCGAGATGGGGCGGAACCACAGCAGCCTGTCTCCGCGGCACAAGAGCCGCCGCAGACGGCAGAAACAGCGGTCCAGCAGAACAGAGCTTCAGCATCGGCGGCGAGATCGGCGGCGAGATCGGCGGCGAGCACCGGCCAACGGAAGAGAATCTGGCTGGCCGTTGGAGTGGCGGCCCTTCTTCTGGCGTGGCCGGCGTATCGTCTTGCGAGCTCGCATGCGACGCGAGCCGCTTTGGCGCCTCCTGTGATCCGATCGATTGCAGTGTTGCCGCTGGAGAATCTTTCGGGCGACGCAACGCAAGAATATTTCGCGGACGGTATGACGGACGAGCTGATCACGATGCTGGCGAAGTACAAATCAATTCGGGTGATTTCGCGGACGTCGGTGATGCAATACAAGAAAGCGAAAAAGAGTTTGCCGGAGATCGCGAGAGAGCTTTCGGTGGACGGAATCGTGGAGGGCTCGATTTCGCGTTCGCAAGACAAGGTGCGGATAACAGCGCAGCTGATTTACGGGCCGACGGATGCGCATTTGTGGGCGGAAAGTTACGATCGAAACCTGAGCGACGCACTGTTGTTGCAACACGACTTGGCCAAAGATATTGCCGCGAGAGTGCACGTAGCTTCGAGCGGAGGAGGAGCGGCAGCAAGTGGCCTTAGCGCCGCGGGAAATGCAGCGGCACGCGATGTGTACTTCCACGGAAGATATGAGTGGCTTGCCGAGCACTATCCCAAAAGCCGGGAACTGTTTCAGGAAGCGATACGGCTGGATCCAACTTATGCCGCTGCTTACAGCGGGCTCGCTGACAGTTACACAGCCGCTGTAGCTTCGGGAGAGGAAGCGTCCTCGGCAGCCAGGCCGCAGGCGGAATCCGCAGCGCAAAAAGCGCTAGAACTGGATGACACCTCCCCAGACGCGCATCATGCGATGGCAGCGGTACATTTCTTCTTTCGATGGGACTGGACTGCGGCGGAACGGGAGTGCCAGCGAACACTCGAATTGAATCCGAGTCTGGCCGAAACACATCACCTCTACGCTTACGTGCTGGGAACGGAGGGACGCACAGAGGAGTCGCTGCAGCAAGACAAGTTAACGTTGGAGCTAGATCCGTTCGCAAGGCCTTGGGTATACGGTTACGGACTGATTCGCGCGCGGAAATACAACGAGGCCATCAACGAGCTGCAGCAGCGGGCGGCAGCTCGCCCCGATTCGCAGAGTCTCAGCTGGTTTCTAAGCGAAGCATATGAATACGGTGGATACAACGAAGCGGCGATGAAGGAATTGCGGGCAGCCGTCAGCAGGGACCGAGAGCGGGAGGCGCAAGTGGAGCGCGCTTATCAAAGCGGAGGACTGCCGGCTGTTCACGCCGTATTCCTAAGCGAAATGAAGAAAGCAGCTGCGAGTGGCGAATACGTGTCGCCGTCCTACATGGCGGAGCAAGCAGCGCTGGCCGGACTGCGTGCAGAGGCGCTGCGTTACATTCAGCAAGCACACGAACAACGAGACGCCCACTTGGTCTATCTGGAGCATGATCCGGCATTCGATGCGCTGCGGTCGGAGCCGGCATTCGTGGACATCGCAAGAAGGATGCGATTGCCGGAAGCGAAATGAATCGCCAGCTTGGCTTCCACTGAAAACAAAGATGGGCGCAGCAGCGCTGCGCCCTTTGCGAAAATTCGACGAAAAGTCCGCTAGCTGGCGGCTTTCTCCGCGGGTTCTTCCTTCTTGGCCTTTTCTTTCTTTTCTTTGCTTTTGAATTCGTATCCGACGAGTTCGAGGATGGCGACTTTGGCGCCGTCACCGACGCGAGTGCCGGCGGAGATGATGCGGGTGTAGCCGCCGGCGCGATCAGCGAACTTGGGGGCGATTTCACTAAAGAGTTTTTTGGTGACGCCGGGCGTGAAGATATAGGCGGCGGCCTGGCGGCGCGACGCGAGCGTATCGCGCTTGCCGAGGGTGATGAGCTTTTCGGCGACGGGGCGCGCGGCCTTGGCACGGGTCAGCGTGGTGGTGATGCGGCCGTGTTCGAAGAGATTAGTGACGAGGTTACGCAACGTGGCGCGGCGGTGCCAAGGATTGCGGCCTAGTTTGGAGCCGGATTTCAGGTGTCGCATGATTCAGTGTTCTCCGTAACGCGTTCCAGCAAATTGCGCTGCGCGGGGGCAAAGGCCCCCGCCTAAGAAAGAATCAAAGGCCGAGGTTTTCCTCGGTGGACGGCGCGGCGGTCTGGCTGGGGAGCGGCGGCCAGATGATGCGGCCGTGCTCGTCAAATTTCATCCCCAGAGCCAAGCCCATTTTGACAAGGATTTCCTTGATCTCGTTGAGGGACTTGCGGCCAAAGTTTTTGGTCTTGAGCATTTCGTTTTCGCTCTTCTGCACGAGTTCGCGAATGGTCTGAATGTTCGCGTTCTTGAGGCAGTTGTAGGAGCGGACAGAAAGCTCGAGTTCTTCCACCGAGCGATCGAGGTGCTCGAGGCGCGGATCGTTGGAATATTCGGCCGGCGCTTCCACCACGTCGGTCGGCTCTTCGAAGTTGATGAAGATGCTCATGTGGTCCTTGACCAGCTTCGCGGCAAGGCCGATGGCGTCGTTGGGAGTGATAGCGCCGTTGGTCCACACTTCGATCATGAGCTTTTCGTAGTCGGTCATCTGGCCGAGACGAGCGGATTCGACGGAGTAGTTGACCTTGCGCACGGGAGAATGGACGGAATCCACGGGAATGTAGCCGATGGGCAGGTCTTCATCGTAGTTGCGGTCGGCGGCAACGTAGCCGCGGCCGTTCTTGACGCGCATCTCGATCTGCAGCTTGCCGCCTTCGCTGACGGTGGCAATGTAGACCGACTTGTCGAGCACGGCGAAGTCGGCGTCTTCCTCGATTTGCGCGGAGGTGACGGGACCGGGCTGCTCCACGTTGAGATAGATGGTTTTGGGCAGGTCGTTGTTGAGCTTGATGGGGACCTGCTTCAGGTTGAGGATGATGTCGGTGGCGTCTTCCACTACGCCGGCGATCGAGGAGAATTCGTGCAGCACGCCTTCGATCTTGACGGCGGTGATGGCTGCGCCTTCGATGGAGCTGAGAAGCGCGCGCCGCAGCGCGTTGCCGACGGTGGTGCCCCAACCGCGCTCAAACGGCTGCGCGGAAAAACGCGCGTACTTTTCGGTCAGCGATTCGAGCTCGGGCGCGAGACGCTTTGGTTTCTGGAAACCTTTCCACATATTCAGTTCCTTCCTTCTGGAAGCCGCTGATGAGGCTTCCGGTACTGCATAAACCTTTTTCAGGGGCTGAAGCCCCGTCGTTCTGGCCCTGGTGCGCCGGAGCTGAAGCCTCGGCCTCCGAAAGAGACGGCTTACTTCGAATAGAGTTCGACGATGAGCTGTTCGTTGATGGCCGGGGTCTGCACGTCGTCACGCTTGGGCAGAGCCACGACTTTGGCTTTGAACTGTTCGCGGTCTTGTTCAAGCCACGGCGCAGTGTTCTGGCTTTGTGCCACGTTGCGCGCGTCGAGAACCATAGCGTTGTCGCGCATCTTATCTTTGATGGCGATTTCGTCACCCACGTTAACCTGGTAAGAAGGGATATTGACCTTCTTGCCGGAAACGCGGACGTGGCCGTGGAGTACGAGCTGGCGAGCCTGAGCACGCGAAGACGCGAGGCCGGCGCGGCAAACCACGTTGTCGAGACGCCGCTCCAGCATGATGATCAGGTTTTCGCCGGTCGGGCCCTTGGTGCGCTCCGCCTTTTCGAAATAGTTGCGGAACTGGCGCTCCAGCAGGCCGTAGGTGCGCTTCACTTTCTGCTTTTCGCGCAACTGCAAGCCGTAGCCAGCGATTTTGGCGCGGCGCGACTGGCCGTGCTGACCGGGAACGAAGTTGCGCTTTTCGATGGCGCACTTCTCGGTGAAGCAACGGAGTCCCTTTAGAAAGAGCTTCTGCGCCTCGCGGCGGCACAAGCGGCAAACTGCATCACGATGTCTTGCCAACTTCTTTTCTCCCTTCGCAAATACCAAAAAACTTGTCGCGAAAAGCGCCCGCCTCAGAAGGCGGCCGCTACAGATCAGACGCGGCGGCGTTTGGGCGGACGGCAGCCGTTATGCGGTATCGGCGTGACGTCGCGAATCACCACGATGTGCAAGCCAGCCGCAGCAAGAGCGCGCACGGCGGATTCACGGCCGGAGCCGGGACCCTGCACGCGCACTTCGACGGACTTGAGACCGTACTGATCGCGCGCATTGCTGGCGGCGCTCAACGATGCCTGCTGTGCAGCGTAGGGCGTGCCCTTGCGCGAACCTTTGAAGCCGATAGCGCCGGCGGAAGACCAGCACAGGGTGCGGCCGTCGGTGTCGGTGATGGTGATCTGCGTGTTGTTGAAGGACGCAGCCACGTGCACGACGCCGTGCGGCACGACACGCTTTTCGCGCTTCTTCTTGAATTCTTTTTTGCGCTTGGCGGCGGCTCCAGTGGCGGCCGGCTTTGCCGGTGCCGCTGTTCCGTCAGGCGCTGTCTTCTGCTCTTTTGCCACGTGATGCTCCGTTTCGTTGTGTTGCCAAAAATCCGGCACAGACTGAAATCTGTGCTGCCCCGGCGGGACAAAACCCGCCGCTAGGAACTAGCCCTTCTTGCCCTTGACCTGCTTCTTGGCAGCCACGGCGCCGCGGCGCGGACCCTTACGGGTGCGAGCGTTGGTGTGGGTGCGCTGTCCGCGAACCGGCAGGTTGCGGCGATGACGAATGCCGCGATAGGCCTGAATTTCAATCAGGCGGCGGATGTTCATCTGAATCTCCTTGCGGAGATCGCCTTCGACGCGACCTTCCTGCTCAATCGCGTTGCGAAGCTTGTTCACTTCGTCTTCGGTGAGGTCGCGGATTTTTTTGGTGTGGTCGACACCCGCCTTTTCGGCGAGCCGCTTCGCGCGCACCTGGCCGATGCCGTAGATCGACGTGAGGCCGACCCACAACCGCTTTTGCACCGGAAGATCAACACCTGCGATACGTGCCATGACTTCTCCTAAGAACTGCTGCAATCAGAAAATCGAACCGCAACCACAATTGCCCGCCTTGGGCGGCCGCTACAAACCTATCCCTGGCGCTGTTTGTGTTTCGGGTTGACGCAAATCACCCGAACCACTCCGCGGCGATGGATCACCTTGCACTTGTCACAAATCTTTTTTACCGACGCGCGAACTTTCATTTCCTGACTCCCTTTTGCCATCAACAGATGCCGGCTTAAAAGCCGGCGCTTCGTAAACCCACAACCCGGCCGCTACTTGTAGCGGTAAACGATGCGACCCCGCGTCAAATCGTACGGCGAAAGCTCAACAGCGACTTTGTCGCCAGCCAGAATGCGTATGAAGTTCTTGCGCATCTTTCCGGAAACGTGCGCCAGAACCTGGTGCTTGTTTTCCAGCTCGACGCGGAACATCGCGTTCGGCAGCGGCTCGATCACGGTCGCCATGACTTCAATGGCGTCCTCTTTCGGATTGCCCGAGTCGCCCTTTTTCTTGTCGTCTTCGTGCTTCGCCATAAGCTCCTGAGAAAAACACGGGTCTAAAGGCCCGCCACTACGAAACCCGCCGGTCTAAGGGCGGGCCCTACAAAACAGCCGGCTACCAGGACGGGCCGGTCATCTCTTTGGGCCGCGTCAGAATCAGCGGGCCGTTGGAGGTGACAGCCACGGTGTGCTCGAAATGGGCCGAAGGACTGCCATCGGCGGTCTCGGCTACCCACTCGTCGCGCATGCGGACTTCATGACGGCCGGCATTCACCATCGGTTCGACGGCGATGACCATGCCCTCCTGAAGGCGCGCGCCGCGCCCAGGTTCTCCGTAATTCGGCAGGTTCGG
Organism: Candidatus Acidiferrum sp.; assembly: GCA_035703315.1. Lineage (GTDB taxonomy): Bacteria > Acidobacteriota > Terriglobia > Acidiferrales > UBA7541 > Acidiferrum. The sequence goes on from DASSYL010000201.1 coordinate 18,993, forward strand.
TTCGTCGTGCATCTTGGTGCCGATGCCATGCCCGACGAATTCGCGCACTACCGAAAATCCATTCTCCTCGACCAAACTTTGCACCGCGTGGCCCACATCGCCGAGGCGGTTGCCGGCGCGCATCTGTTCGATGGCGCGGTCGAGCGAGTCGCGGGTCACATCCAGCAGCTTTTGCAGTTCCGGTCTGATGTTGCCAACCGGAACGGTGACCGCCGAGTCCGCGAAATATCCATCCACTTCCATGCCGAAGTCGATGGAGACGATATCGCCTTCCTTCAACTTGCGCTTCGGCGACGGGATTCCGTGAACGATCTCGCTGTTCACCGACGTGCAGAGCACGCAGGGATACCCGCGATACCCTTTGAATGCCGGATGTCCTGGTTTGCCGGCGATTTTTTCCTCGGCGAGCTTCTCGAGGTCCATCGTCGTCATTCCCGGACGCACGCTGGAACGCAGCGTGTTCAGCACCTCATGCACAATCAGACCCGCACGGTGCATCTTTTCAATTTCGTCAGCACTGCGCAGATGGATCGCCATTTCCTTCGCAAACTAACCACTACCACCGGCTCCTACTGTTTGCGGGCGTCGTTTACGACAGCAACGATGCTCGCCGCAACTTCGTCCACGGTCTTGGAGGCGTCGATATCGCGCAGACGTCCCAACCGCCGGTAATACGCCGCCAGCGGAGCGGTTTGTTTCTCGTACGCCGCCAGCCGGGGACCGACAATTTCTTCGCGGTCATCGGCGCGCTGCTCCAGTTCGCCGCCATCGTTGTCGCAGCGGCTGTCGACCTTGGGCGGGCGCTCGTAGATGTTGTAAATCTCTCCACCTACTTTGCACATCCGCCGGCCAGTAATTCGCCGCAACAGCAAGCCCGGGTCAATCACCATGTGCACAACCAGCGGCTGTTTATAGCCATGCTGCCTGAGCAACTCGCCAAGCCACTGCGCCTGGGTCACGGTCCGTGGAAAACCGTCGAACACAAAGCCGTGCGCACAATCCGGTCGTTCGATGCGCTCCGCAACCATGCGCAGTACAATCGAATCGGGAACCAGTTCGCCGCGCGCCATAATCGGCTGAGCGCGCTGCCCGAGCGATGTACCGTGCGCCACGTGCTCGCGGAGCATATCGCCGGTGGAAAGGTGCGGCGCGGAAAAACGACGCGCCAACTCTTTCGCCTGGGTCCCTTTTCCCGCCCCCGGAGGGCCGAGAAAAAT
>DASSYL010000159.1:0-9573 GCA_035703315.1 Candidatus Acidiferrum sp.
GATGGGCCGAGGCGACGCGCGCGAACTCTTTGGCGATGAGATCGAACTTGGCAAAATCCTTGCTGCGAAAACGCTGCTTGAAAACGGGTGTGAGTTTGCCGCCGCGCTCAGAAAAAAGCGCGAGGTTGCATTTGGTGCCGCCGACGTCCCCGGCCAGAATCACGAGTTCCCCCGCTAGAGTTAAATCGATTCAGGTACGTGTAAGCGCGAATCAGGGAGTGTACCACTTGCGGCCGTCGCGTTCGAGCAACAGGTCTGATTCGCGAGGGCCCCAGCTGCCGGAAGCGTATTGCGGGACGGCGGCGGTTTTGGCGGCGCTCCACACATCGAGGATGGGGTCTACAAGCGACCAGGCGGCTTCGACGTTGTCGCCGCGATCGAATAGAGTGGCATCGCCGCGCAAGCAATCGTTGACCAGTGTGGCATAAGCGCTGCGCGTAGCGTCGCCGAAGCCCTCTTTGTAGCTGAAATCCATGTTGACGTTGCCGATGCTCATCTCGGTACCGGGGCGCTTGGCGCCAAAGGAAATGGAGATGCCTTCGTCGGGTTGAATGTTGAGGATGAGGCGGTTGGGCTCGGCTTCGCGGCCGCGGAAAACGACATGGGGGGCGCGCTTGAACTGAATGACGATTTCGGTGCTGCGCTTGGCGAGCCGCTTGCCGGTGCGGAGATAGAACGGAACATTGGCCCAGCGCCAGTTGTCGATCAGGAGTTTTGCGGCGACAAAGGTTTCGGTGCGCGATCGCGGGCTGACGCCTTGCTCTTCGCGGTAGCCGGGGACGGATTTGCTGTTGGTGCTTCCTTTCGCGTATTGGCCGCGGACGACGGCCTGGGCTACGGCTTCGAGATCGAAGGGGCGAATCGATTGCAGAACTTTCAGCTTTTCGTTGCGGACGGCAGTGGCGTCAAAGGCGGCAGGCGGTTCTACGGCGACTAGGGACGTGAGTTGCAGGACATGGCTCTGGATCATGTCCCGAAGCGCGCCTGCTGTTTCGTAAAAACCGCCGCGACGTTCGACTCCCAGCGTTTCGGCGGCGGTAATTTGCACGTGGTCGACGTAATTGCGGTTCCAGAGCGGTTCGAAAATGCCGTTGCCGAACCGCAGCACGAGCAGATTCTGCACGGTGTCTTTGCCGAGGTAGTGGTCAATGCGGTAGACCTGATTTTCCTCGAAGACGTTGTGGACGATCTCGTTGAGTTCCTTGGCGGAGGCGAGGTCGCGGCCGAATGGCTTTTCTACGATGATGCGAACCCAAGCTTTGGGATTGCAAGGACGCGAAAGGCCGGCGCGGCCGAGTTGTTCGATGATGTCGGCGTAAACTTCGGGCGGCGTCGAAAGATAGAAAATGCGATTGCCGCAGAGATTGTGGGAGGCGTCCAGCTCGGTCAGGCGTTTGGCGAGCCTAGCGTACGCTTCCTGATCGCCGTAGTCACCTGCGGTGTAAAAAAGATTCGAGGCGAATTCGTTCCATTTAGCGGGGTCGACAGGGCCGCCTTCGGAGATGGTTTTGGCAGCTTCGCCGGCAGTCGTGCGGAAAGATTCGTCCGTCATGGGCGTGCGAGCAAAGCCAACGATGGAGTAGCGTTCACCGAGCGAGTCATGGGAAGCCAGGTCGAAGAGGGCGGGAATCACTTTGCGTTTGGCAAGGTCGCCGGAAGCGCCGAAGAGCACAATGGCGCAAGGTTCGCTTGCACCACCATAAGAGACGTTGGAAGAAACAGTATCGGCAGCCATGCGCTCTCCTCAGAATATCCGCAGCGTTAGATGCGCGGACAGGTCACACGACTATACCTCAACCTGGAGACCGCTCAGGTCGGCGTGCAACTGGTTTGGTGACTGATAGTGAATCACGGACATACCGAGGCGGCGCGGAGCTTCGAGGTTGAGGGGGCGATCGTCAATGAAGACGCACTCTTCGGGCCGCCGTTGCGTGACGGCAAGCGCCACGCGGAAGATGCCTTCTTCGGGTTTACGGGAATGGATGTAGCAGGAGCTGAAGAAAACCTGGAAGCTGCGGCGAAGATTAAAAGCTTCGATGCGGTATTGATTGAGCTCGAGCGGTTCGTTATTGATGGCGCCGACAAAATAGCGATTGGTGGCAACGCATTGATCGAGTATGGCTCGGACAGCGGGAAATTCCTTCGATTGGGCAAACATGAAGGCGGTGAACTCTTCGCGGGTGAATTTTCGCGGGCGATAGAAGAGAGTGCGATCTAGGTAGTCGTTGAGGGAGAGCTGGCCCGCGTCGAAAGCCGGGAAAGAAAGTTCGTGACGGTCCTGAAAGTCGTCCCAGTCGAGATGAAAGGCTTCGCCGGCTTCCTTGCGGGAGTTGCGGTCCCAACCATTAGTGAGAACGACGCCGCCAATATCCCAAAACAGAGTAGTGATGCGAGCCATGAACAAATTCCTCCGGCCAACGCCGAGCAAATCCACAGCGAAGGATTCTACTGCAATCGGCCGCTAGACGCTGCGAAGGAGAATGGCATAAGGGTGCCAAGGCCTCGAGCTTGCGGAAGGGAAACAGGCCAAGCATCATAGTTATCCCAAAACGCATTCTTGATTAGAAGAGGGCGCGAAGAGTGCCCGCTCAGTTAGGAATTTGTCCGGAACTGCGATAATGTGAAACTTCGGGTTGATTCGAGGAGGATGTGGTGGCGAACGATTCCTGTGGGCCGGAGAAACCGTCCAACACGCCGGTGACGCCCGGCACGCGCATGGTGCATTGCGTGAAGTTTGGCAAGGAGCTGCCCGGGCTCGATCGCGTGCCGTGGAGGGGCGACCTAGGCAAACGCGTTTATGAGAACGTCTCGAAGGACGCATGGAAGCTGTGGATTGAGCACTCGAAAATGATCATGAATGAATACCGGCTGAATCCGCTTGATCCAAACTCGCAGAAAATCATGGAAGAACAACTGGAACAGTTTTTCTTCGGCGAAGGGGCCAAACTGCCGGAAGGCTACGTGGCGCCAAAAGCAAAGGGCTGAGGTCCGATCAGCTGGGCGTATTGAGCATTTTTCCGGTGACGGGGTGTTCGACCGGGAGCGTTTTCGTGATGTTAAAGCGGAGCCGCGAATGCGCGGAGCGCAGCGAGTCTTCGACGTCTTTTGCCGTTTCTGCCTTGGCAAAAATAAATCCGAGATAAGATGAGCCTTCGGGCCACGCGAGGATGGTATCGCGGATTCGCGCGGTGATTTCGATTTCCGTGATGCACCGGACGTGCTGAGCATCCTCAACACCGTGGATTGATTCAAGGACACCGCTGCATGGAACCGGGATCATCATAACGCCCGAAGCGAGTTCCTCGCGTTGCCAGGCGGAGATATCTTCGCCAATCGCGTGACGAAGGATCAGCTCCTCCAGGCCGATTAAATCCCGATGACGCGGCGAATAAAATTCCAATGAACGTGCGCAAAGGCCTCCAATGGGCCGGGGTGCAATCTCGAGCGGCCAGATTCCGCGGTCGTTGATGCGGAATTCGGCGTGTACGGGTCCATGCGACAAGCCGACGGCGCGCGCCGCGTCCTCCGCGGCGCGACCGATCGCCCCCTGCTGCGCAGCGGAAAAGCGCGAGGGAATGACGTAAATCGTTTCCTCAAAAAACGGTCCATCCAGGGGATCTGGCTTGTCAAAAATGGCCAGCAGTTTAAAGGAACCATCGACCAGAATTCCTTCCACTGCCACTTCGGCGCCGGGGATGTACTCTTCGACCAGAGCCTGCGAGAAATCCGATTCCCGCTGCGAGCGCAGCTCAGGTTGTTCGAACAGATATTTCAAGCGCGCTACGGCGGCTAAGAAGTCTTCGCGGTCGTCGGCACGCATTACACCCTGGCTCGCGGAAAGCGAGAAGGGCTTGATCACGCAGGGATAGCGAAGGCCCAGCAATGCCGGCTCCGGCACCGGTGAAAGCGGAACTGCACGAAACCAGGGAGTCGGGATTCCAACTTCGCGAAAAATTTCGCGCATGCGCAGTTTGTTGTGGCAGGCCTCGACGGCGACCGGATGGTTTGTGGCCAGGCCTAGTCCACGCGCCGTGTAGGCCGCCGCGATGGTCGGGCGGTCGCCGAGTGCGATGACGCCGGTGAAATCACGCTTGCGAAATTCCTGCAAAGCGCGCCCGGCCGCGTGTTCGGGCGCATCGAAACGCACTGCCAGCGCATCGTCACCCCACGGGTTGGATAGTTCGTGGCAACGGTCGGTCACAAAAGCCAAACGGACACCGAGCCTGCGGGCTGCGGCATCAAAACTGCGCGTCTGATAGCCAAGCTTGGAAGCAAACAACAGAATGGATTTGTGGTCGTGAATGGTCATCGGACGTCCGTGCCTAAACGAACCCTTCCTTTGCCGGAATTTGCTGGGCAAATCTTTGTATGGGAACCAACTGGTCCCCGGTGGGCTCCGCTCAACAGTACCAAGGCTCGCTGAGGAACGGGACAGCGCGCTGCGATACAGGGACGCGAAAAGGAAGCGGACCGCGGGGTTGTGAATCTGAAGTGGCTTGCCAGATGGATTCAAAAATGGCCGAGCGCGAGGATTTCTGCTTTTCTTGCTCCGCCACGATGACAAAAATGCGCGCGGAGAGTTCATCCAAAGCAGCATCGGAATGACGCCACGGGTAAAGCAGCTTCTCTTCATCGAACTCGCCGACGATGGTGGCGAGTTCCGGAAGTTCCAGGAGGCGCGAACGCGATGGAATCAGCAAACGAATGGCTAGTTGCACCGATGGGACAGAGCATACAAGATCGCGATCCGCGATGACTCGCAGAAGGTCGAGATAAGTTTCGCGCGTGGTCCAGGGCGTGAACGGAACAAAAGTGGGCTGGAGCGTCAGGCCTGCGTCCTCGCATAAACGGAGAGTACGGAAGAAATCGGCGCGCGTATGTCCCTTGTCCAGCTTGCGAAGAACTTCGTCGTCCAGCGACTCGACGGCGCTGGTGATGAAGAGGCAGCCTGTTTGCGCAAGTTTTGGAAGTGCATCGGCGTGCCGCAGCAAATGCTCGATTTTGATCGTCGCGTCGTAGGTAAGTTGCGGGAACTCCGCATGTAAATCGTCCACGATGCGCGTGGCATGGGTTACGCCATTAAAAAAGTCGGGATCACCGAACGTGACGTGCCGCGCGCCGGCGGCAACCTGCTGCCGGATGTCTCCGAGCACAATTTCGCGGGGGACAACACGAAACTGGCCGGAGTAAACTGGCACAATCGGGCAATGACGGCAGAGATGTTTGCAACCGCGCGAGGCTTCTGTGTAGCCGACAGTGCGATGCGAGCCGTCCGGAAGAACGACATGAGCGTAATTGCGCAGGCCGGGCAAATCGGTGCGGTCGGGCAGTTCGAATGGCAGGCGAGGCAAAAGCGAGTGCCCGTTCCGTGTGGCCGGCGGCGGCAACCCAACCGAGAGACGTTCGGCAAGCGTGGCCAAATCCGTTTCAAACTCCGGGCCGAGGATGGAAGTGAAACCCGCGGTGCGCAGGCGGCTTTCGTTCAGCTGCGAGTACAATCCACACGCACAGAGCGTCGCAGCCGGGTTTTTCGCGTGGAGAATTTCGGCCCACCGCAGCGCCAGTCGTGTGGCCGTGTGCATTGGCAAATAGAAAACGATTAGTCCCGCCTGTAACAACGCCTTTTCATCCACCGGCTCGCGGGACAAGTCGCAAGCCCGCACGTTGTGACCACGCTTGCGGAGCCACGCCGCCGGCGAGGCCAATCCGAAGGGTTGGCGGCCCAATTCATACGTAGCGAGCAGCAGGATGTTCACGGCGCACTCAGTATAACTCGCAGCCGTAAACATTTCAGATGCCACATGCACGCGTTGCACTTTGAGTTCGGTTATCATAGGAGGTTCTGAGGAACCTGAGAGGACGGCAGATGGCCATATCCGCAACCAATTCGTTCGGAACCAGCGACAAATTGAATGTTGGCGCCCAATCGTTCGACATCCATCGGCTGGAACATCTGGAGCGGCAAAGTTCGACGAGTATGGCGCAGCTTCCCTTTTCGCTGCGTATTCTGCTGGAAAACCTGTTGCGCAATGAAGATGGACGGTTCGTTCACAAGGAAGATATTCAGGCGCTGGCGAACTGGACGCCGAAGGCCGCGGAGAAAGAAATTGCCTATATGCCAGCGCGCGTGCTGCTGCAAGACTTTACCGGCGTGCCTGCAGTTGTTGATCTCGCGGCGATGCGTGAGGCGGTAAAGAAAATGGGCGGCAACCCCAAGCGAATCAACCCACTGTTCCCTGCCGAACTCGTGATCGATCACTCCGTTCAAGTGGACAGCTTTGGAAATGTGAACGCGTTCGCCATGAACGCGCAATTGGAATTTCAACGAAACGGGGAGCGCTACGCGTTTTTGCGTTGGGGACAAACGGCGTTTCAAAATTTCAAGGTCGTTCCGCCGGAAACTGGCATCTGCCATCAGGTCAATCTCGAGTACTTGGCGCGCGTTGTTTGTGCGGTTCCGTCCGGCAACCGCTTCGAAGCGTACCCGGATTCGCTGGTGGGCACCGATTCGCATACGACAATGGTGAATGCGCTCGGCGTATTCGGCTGGGGCGTCGGCGGAATCGAAGCGGAAGCAGCGATGCTTGGCCAGCCGAGTTCCATGCTGGTTCCGCAGGTAGTCGGATTCAAGCTGCACGGAAAATTGCCCGAAGGCGCCACCGCGACGGACCTGGTTTTGACCGTTACGGAAATGCTGCGCAAGAAAGGTGTCGTCGGAAAGTTTGTTGAATTCTACGGCAGCGGGCTTTCGAGCTTGAGCGTTCCCGACCGGGCCACCATTGCCAATATGGCGCCGGAATACGGCGCGACGATGGGCTTTTTTCCCGTGGACGCCGAAACGCTGGCCTATTTGCAATTCACTGCACGCCCGCACGAACAGATCGCTCTGGTCGAAGCGTACTGCAAGGAACAGGGATTGTTCCGCACAGATGCCACGCCTGATCCATCGTTTACCGACACTTTGCAACTCGACCTCGGGACGGTCGAGCCGACCGTCGCGGGACCGAAGCGCCCTCAAGATCGCGTTCCGCTAAGGCTGGCGAAGACTTCGTTCACAAAAATTGTGGAAGGGGCGCCGGCCAAACATGCTCACGTGAAAAACAACGGCGATTCGTTCGATTTGTCCAGCGGCTCAGTGGTCATCGCAGCCATCACCAGTTGTACCAACACTTCGAACCCATCGCTGATGCTTGGCGCGGGCTTGTTGGCCAAGAAGGCCGTTGAACGCGGTCTGCAAGTGAAGCCCTGGGTGAAAACCAGCCTTGCCCCCGGATCAAAAGTTGTTACGGATTACCTGGCGAAGTCCGGTCTCACACCATATCTGGACAAGTTGAAGTTCAATCTGGTGGGGTACGGCTGCACGACATGTATCGGCAACAGCGGCCCCCTGCCGGACGCGATTGGCGCGGCCATAAAAGAAAACAACTTAGTTGCGGTCGCGGTGCTTAGCGGCAACCGGAACTTCGAGGGCCGCATTCATCCGCTGGTACGCGCAAATTACTTGGCGTCGCCCCCGCTGGTGATAGCCTACGCGCTGGCTGGACGAATGGATTTGGATCTGACAAATGAACCACTAGGCTATGATTCCGCCGGCAAGCCGGTTTACTTGCGCGAACTCTGGCCGACGCCGCAGGAAGTCGAAGCTACCGTGCGACAAGCGGTAACTCAGGAGCAGTATCAAAAACAGTATGCGGCGGTATACGACGGCGATGAGCACTGGAAGAGTATGGCGGTGCCGAAAGGCGATCTCTACCAATGGGACGCACATTCAACCTATATCAAGCTTCCGCCCTATTTTGAAAACATGGCGAAGACGGCGCCGCCGCTCGCTGATATTCATGGTGCGCGCGTGCTGGCGGTGCTGGGAGACAGCATCACCACCGACCATATCTCACCCGCGGGCTCGATCGGCGTGGATACTCCTGCCGGAAAATATCTGATCGCCAATGGCGTGAAGCCGCACGAGTTCAACTCCTACGGTGCGCGGCGAGGGAATCATGAAGTAATGGCTCGCGGTACGTTCGCGAACATCCGCCTGAAAAATCAACTGGCGCCGGGCACGGAAGGCGGCTGGACGACTTATCAACCGGGTGGCGAGCAGATGAGCATCTACGACGCTTCGGTGAAGTATCGCGAGGCAGGAGTGCCGTTGGTCATTCTCGCCGGCAAAGAGTACGGCTCCGGATCGTCGCGCGATTGGGCGGCCAAAGGGCCAAAGCTGCTCGGAGTTCGCGCGGTGATTGCCGAGAGCTACGAACGGATTCACCGCAGCAATCTGGTCGGCATGGGCATTCTGCCGCTCGAATTCAAACCGGGCGAGACGACTGCGATGCTTGGCCTCGCCGGGCATGAGACTTTCGAAATTACCGGCGTCACTTCCCTTTCACCGCGAACCACGATTCAAGTAACCGCGAAGTCCGCCGACGGGCGCGAGAAGAAGTTCGCCGCGATAGCGCGGGTGGATACGCCAGAAGAAGTCTCTTACTACCAGCACGGCGGCATTTTGACTTACGTGTTGCGGCAAATGATTTAGGCGCGGCTGCGCTTCCCGCAATTGAACATACTTGCGCTGGTGTTTATGATGCGCGAGACGTTTTGTGCCTAACTTCTGCATCAATCGAGGCTCGTGTGAAATCCAGCCGGACGCTTCTTGCTTTGACGCTTTGTCTTCTTGCGGGAGGCGTTGGCGCGCAGCAGCAGCCAAGGCCGCAAGACTCCATCACTGCGATCAAGGCAGGGCACGTCATTGACGTCGAGAACGGCCGCGTGCTCGACAAACAATTGATTCTGGTACGCGGCGGGAAAATCGAGGCCCTGGGCGGCGACATTAAAATTCCCGCGGGAGCTAAGGTCGTTGATCTAACAAGCAAGACGGTGCTTCCCGGTTTGATCGACTGCCATACACATCTCGCCGACGGCGCCCACGATGGCAACGGCGATCCGATGTCGCAACTCAAACGAGCTGCCTCGCAAGTAGTGCTCGAATCCGTTCCAAACGCGCGCATGACGCTCGAGTCCGGCTTCACTACAGTGCGCGACGTCGGCGTCTACCGAGCTCTCAACGACGTCGCCCTGCGCGACGCCATTAACAAAGGCTATATCGTCGGTCCGCGAATGTTCGTTGCAGGTGCGTATGTCACGATCACGGGCGGCGCCGGCGCCATGACTGGACAGGCACCCGACATCAAACTGCCTTGGGACTTCAATTACGGCGAGGCGAACTCGCCATGGGAGGTGCGTCAGAAAATCCGGCAACTCGCGCACGATGGCGTCGACCACATCAAGTTGCTTTCGAGCGGAGCCGTGCTGACGCACGGCAGCAACCCCAACACACAGGAGTTCACTCTGGAAGAATTGCAAGCCGCAGTGAGCGAAGCATCGAACTTCGGCTTGCGCGTGGCATCGCATGCGCACTCGCCACAAGGGATCAAAAACGCGATCCTGGCCGGAGTTGCGTCGGTCGAACACGCAACCATGATTGACGATGAAGGTATCGCGCTGGCGAAGCAACGCGGCACGTATCTCGACATGGACATCTATGACGACGAGTGCATCCAGTCCGCCGGCAGAGCC
>DASSYL010000232.1:0-2518 GCA_035703315.1 Candidatus Acidiferrum sp.
GCCGCGTGCAGGCGGGGAGAGCCATAAACTCCGTCGCGATCACACATCGCGATGGCCGGAAGATTCAGCCGTGCCGCCGCACAGGCCAGGTCTTCCGGATTGGAGGCGCCCCGGAGAAAGCTGAAGGCGCTGCGGGCATGGAGCTCAAAGTAGATCATGGAGAGCACACGCGTCTGGCGTGCAGTTCTTCGGCCTCCCGCCGCAGAAATTGGCTCCGCGAGACGGTGAGTCGGCGTCCACTGGAAGCGTGCGCTCCCAAACGCCGTGCTTACGTTTCATAGCAGCCTTCGATTTTCCAGATGGTGTCGTGGCGTGAGAGTCGGTAGAGGCGTCCCTTAGCTAAGGCTACATCCCATTCCTCTTGCTGCCACGATTCGCGGTCCCACCAGTTCCCGGAAAGTCGATAAGGCCCGACATAGCTGTGAATCGCACCCCGTGCCACTGAGGATTTCAATGAGATCGGACGGCCGTCTTGGACACACACCAAGCTTGAGATGGCTGGACGAAATCGTCGCAAAGGAAGTCCCCGGAGCGGCGCGATCGCCTCGCGGGTGTCTTCTCGCTTTTGTTTTGGGCGAGTAAAGCATTCTTCCAAGACATAGCTATCCGGCCGGTGGGTGTTGCTTCTCGCCGGGACACCGACATGTTCATTGCCGAGAAACGCTTTTAATTTCGCAAGCGTTTCGCCAAAGCGGTTGGGATCGCGAAGCGCACTTTCGAAGAGTTGAAGCTGATCCCTTGCCGGAGCCACTGCCTGAAGGCTCAGCCGAACACCAATGGGACGTTCGGGAAGTTTCAAATCCTCCAGATGCGTATGGAGGATCCGAAAGAGCACCTCGACATCAGCCGTCGGTGCCGGAATGGAAAAAACACGGTCATGGCTGGCACCATTCTCGAGCGGAAGACGGAGGACCATTCGTTGAGCCACGCGATAGACCGTCCGTAACCGCCCGCATAACCCCTCCAGAAAGCGGCGGAGCAAAAATAAGAGCGGTTCAATCGTTTCGATCTCGCAATCGAAATCAAATGCCTCCGCATATTCGGGCACAGGACGGAACAAACGAAGCAAGCGCTTGTTGCGTCCGGATACCTTTCGGCGCAGGGCTTCGGCGGTCGGGCCAAGGCGCTCGATTGTTTCTATCTTCGGCAGCGCAAGAAATTCCCCGACGCGACGAATTCCCCAGCCATGCAAAATTCGCAGAAATTCGTCGGGGGGTTCGAGAGTCTCAATGGGCAAGGAGCTTGCAAAAGCCCCAGGATTATAAATGACAGCCGAGGGGCGCGCTCCGCGGGCGGCAAGAAAGGCGAGATCCGGCGTTGGAGCCACACCCATCATGGCGGACAAGCCATGGGTGCGAAGATGAGCAACTTGTTCATCGGCCAGTTGCTGCCAACAGGTCCCCTTCCGAACACAACGAAGATCAGCTATGCATGCGCCATCGCAGCACAGTTCTACATCCGGAGAGAGCGCCAGAGCCATTTGCACGAGGATTTGGTTCAAGCAGTATTCCTGAGCGGGAGAGCGCAAGCGAATGACCAGCCCTCTTACACGCGCCATGGCCTGCGCCGATGTCATGCCGGCAACGATGCCTCGGGCGGCTGCTTCTTCGCTCGCCTCCGCGACAATGCCTTTCAGGGTGGTTTCGTTGACCACCACAGCCGGCCCGCGAACATCGTGCCAGCGCAAGGCTGCCTGAAGTTGAAATTGCGGCAGGAAAATACAGCCAAACATGGTGCTTCCTATGCGGATTTTTGAAGCACTTCGAGCGGAGCGGCGCCGCGTTCAAAAACCTGCACCTGGAGGTGTTCCCAGAGCGCAACACGCGGAAGATGGATGGCTTCCAAGCTCAAATCTGTGCGGATGGCCATGCGAACCGGCACGCTTTCCACGAGCGGTTGCGGGGAAAGCACGACAAATGCTGTGCCGATAGGTTCGAGCACTCGTTGAAAGCGATGCCATGTGCTCACCGGAATGCGCCGCAATTGCGCGGCCGGCATCATCTGCAGATCTAAAATTACTACCGGCAGATTGCCATCCCGCAGCAAAATGTCCGCGGCCCTAATTGCCGGGGCCGTCGCCCCGCAAATCACCCAGAGGATGCGGCGTAAATGCTCATCCGCCCAATCGGAGGGCTCGAATGAATTTACCGCGTCGATAAAACCGATAAAAAACCCATCGCGCACCGCCGCATCCACCATCGCGGTCAACAGCAATAAACCCCCCGCGCCGGAGCCACAGACTTCCGTGATCGCTCCTTGAAGAAAACCGCCTTTTTGATCAAAAGGGCGGCAACCTGTCAGCAGTCGGCCATTCCATCTGCGCGGAGATGGAGGAAATTTTTCCGCCACCAAACTCCGTAATGCTTCCAGCTGAACAAGTCTGGAATCATGGGGTTGCATGACGGATTAGCCCTCGAAAAATGCCGGCCAGTTTCACGTCCTGTGCATTCACCACGAGATCTGGATAGCGTGGATTACTGGCCCGCAGGATGATCTCCGCCTTTTCAGGGAGAAAAAA
>DASSYL010000442.1:0-2262 GCA_035703315.1 Candidatus Acidiferrum sp.
TCGATTTATGTTGCGCCCGTGGCGGCGGCCGCACTTACCTTACTCGGATTTCTCGTCAGCGTGAGGCATTTGTCCGAACGTACACGCGAAGCGCTGGATCCGATGCAACAACTCGAAATCATCGAAAGGCCACTGAACTTCAGCGCGCTTCTGATTATGGGAGCAACCCTGCTGGTGGCGATTTTCTATTGCCTGGACGCGCTGCACGGAGAGCGGCGGGACCGCAGCATCTTGTTCTGGAAATCCATGCCAGTTTCTGACCTGATGACCGTGCTGGCGAAGGCGAGCATTCCGGTGGTGGTTCTGCCAGCCCTGACGTTCGCCGCCACCATCGTTACGCAAGCGATCATGCTGCTCATCAGCAGAACCGTGCTGGCGGGAAGCGGTGTGAATGCCGAAGCCGCCTGGAGCCATTTTTCGTTTTCGCACATGGCCGGGATGCTTCTCTACCATCTGGTTGTTCTGCACGGGTTGTTGTTTGCGCCTTGGTACGGCTGGCTGCTGCTGGTGTCAGCATGGGCGCGGCGGCTGCCGATCCTGTGGGCAACGCTGCCGCCGATTTCGATCGGAGTATTCGAAAAGATTGCGTTCAACACGTCGTATTTCGCCGAACTGCTGGGGTTTGGATCCGACGGCGGACCAAGACAGAACTCGGCGACGGGCATGGGCGCGATGTCGATGGATTCGCTGACCAGACCGTTACCAGGTGAATTGCTGGGTAGCGCGAGATTCTGGGGCGGCCTGGTGATTACGGCGATCTTTTTGGCGATCGCGACGCGACTGCGGCGGCAGCGCGGACCAATCTGAGTTTGTTTCGTTCGCCCAATACGGCGGTAGTTGCCCTACAAGAAAAGCTGGGGCAAGGTGACGCGCGCTAGTGGTTGTGTGCGACGGCGCCGAGGTCGGAATCGGCCGCGGTTTCCGCAGAGCTCAGATACGTGCGCGAAATGCGGTCGTGCCAGGCTAGTTCGTCTTCGTCCCACTGCACCCAAAGGAAGCCCAGAAAGAAAGTGCCGGCGGAGAGCATGTAGCCGGCTGCGCGCAACAAGAGCTGACGCGGCGACGGCTCTTCACCGGAGAAGTCGACGACGTGCAGGCCGCGCAGCATCATGCCGGGCGTGGTGCCGCCAAAGACGGTGAAGAGCGCAAAGTATTGCAGATAGACGATGGCGAAAGAGATGCCATAGACGGCTGCGTTGAGTTTGCTGAACGCAAAGTGTCCGCCGAGGGAGCCGAAGAGCGCGAGAAAGCCGCCACAAGCGAAAAAGAGGCAAGCGGCATCAATGAGGCCGGAGATGCGGCGCTCCTCGATCGGGGCGACGGGATATTGGCCGGTGTGCTGCTGCACAAGCGCGAGTTCGGCGGCCTGTTGTTGCGGCGGTTGCGTACGCGATTCCTGGCCGACGGGGAGCGAAACGTCAATGAACATTTGCGGTTCCTCGGCGGGATGGGGATTGGCGGTGCGGCCGATGGCGATAGTGAACGAGAAATCGTCCGGAGCGGCGGGAGGCTTTTCGGCGACCGCGACGTTGATGCCGGGGACGGGAATTGCGGCGGGGTGTTCGAACGGCAGCTCGGACTGGATGTCGTCGGGCGCGGCTTTGCCATGTCGGGCGCGATACGAAGCGAGGCGCTCGGAGACTTCGCCGCGCCAAGCCGGATCGGCATGGACGTCGAGAGACGAGTTTCCGCTGGCTGAAGAGGCGGCCGATTCCGCGCGGGAATCACAGAAAGTACAGGCACGAACTCCGGATCGGAGTATCGAGCCACACTGCAAGCATGTTTTTGTCACCGGTGCGTTTTGCGCTGCGGACGCTTCCACTCCGGTGGGAGTGAATCGCAAGGAGAATAGCATGCCGGGTAGGAGATGGGGCGGGGAAAGTGTGAAGATTTACGAATTTGTTGCCAGAAGAGAGAATCGACCGGGAGAATGGACAAAAATTTTGCAGATCTGCCGGAAACTTTGCGAACCGAGAGGCATCGTACGCATGGAAGCGGCGTATCATCGATGATAAAGGACAACCGCAGGCGCTCTTAAGCGGTTCTAAACAAAAGAGATGCTTATTAAGACCAAATTCGGACTGGGCAACGCGGATATCACGCCCAAGGAAGTGTATTTCAACCGGCGGAAATTTCTGCAGGGTTTAGGGATTGCTGGAGCGGCGGCAGTGGCCGGCGAGCGGCTGTATTCCGCCTTGGCGCCGCGGGTTGCATACGCGGGAACGAAGCTGACTACCGTGAAGAGCGGCTACACGGTGAATG
>DASSYL010000514.1:0-4331 GCA_035703315.1 Candidatus Acidiferrum sp.
CGACGGGGTGGTGATTCGTGCGTACAAATTCAGCGTCGCAGAGTGGACGCCTTTGTTGTCGCGATACGCGATCTCGCGGTTTGGAATTTGCAGCGTAATGGGAACCATTACCGAATCGCTGGTCACGCGAAGATAATCCAGCGAGTAGGACATGTGAATGGGGCTTCCGACAAGGCGCGAAGAAACCGCCGCGGTGAGGTCCTTAAGGTGTTCGGGCGGCCTCATAACGCGGAAATAAAGATCGAGCGTTGCGAATTCGTCCGAATTGGCAGGAATTCCGCTAATCGGAGCGGGCAACGTCGTCCCATTGGAATTGGAGAACCGATCGGCCTTGCTCCCGCCGTTCATCATTTCGCTGACGCTCCGGCCCGCTCCCGGTACATGGAGGAGCGCATCCTTTTCACCAGGGTCGCGCGTCAAGTGATATTCGCCGGAGCCGCTAGGGTCGACGAATTCCAACTCGATGTTGTCGCCGAGTTCATCGCGGTGGCGATATCGCCAAAGTTCCCACGCGTAGGTCGTCGTCGAACCCCCGCCTTGCCACATCGGCCGATCGTAGGTTCCACCGGTTGGATGCGCTTCGATTTCGTCCGGGGGGCCCCACAGAATGTAAATATGGCCGCGGTCGGTCCTCCAGCCCGCCACTCCCGAAGCAAAGTGTTCATTGGCATAGGCGATGCGGCGATAATGTTCTTCCTTGAAGGAGTTCTCCGGCGAGTCCGGATCGGGATTGCGATTCCGCCAAAACGTCTCGATAAACTGGTCCCGCTCTTCGTTCGTGCCCAACTTCAAGAAGGCTTGGCGCTCGCCAGGAGTAATGATGTAAGTAGCATCCTGCTCCAGCCAATCCCTGCGGGTATCGCCCAATTCCCTCGCGGCTTTCTTATCTTGCTTGTTTCGTTTTTTCGCCGCACTGTGGTGGCTATCGCTTGAGGATGCTTGCTGCGAATAGGCCGGGGACAACGAGAATGTCACGAGCGTGGCCCAAACAAGAATCCGGATCGGGTTCCGCATGAGAGCCTCCATTGGGCTGTCGGGTTTAGACCACCGTCACGACGCGTCGTAACTCAATCGGCGCCGACACACCGTATGGCTCACTAGGACTCTATACGACCGGGCAAGGTTGCCCATTTTCTGGAGTGCATTCACAATCCGCCGAGGCGCGGTCAAGCCCAGGAGTAGCCGAGTTTGGAAAGCGGCAGCGAACGAATACGTTGCCCGGTCGCCGCGAAGATCGCGTTGCAAACAGCCGGCAGAACGGGCGGAAGTGCCGGCTCGCCTAGCCCGGTGGGCGGATTGTCCGTAGGCGTCAGACGCACCTCAATTTCAGGCGGCGCCTGCGGGATCCGAACCGGCGTGTAGGAATCAAAGTTGTTCTGAACTGCGCGGCCCTTGTCGATCGTAATTTCATAGCTCATCAACGAGCTCAAACCTTCGATCACTGCTCCCTGGCACTGATTCTCCGCATTAAGCGGGTTGATGATCTGGCTGCCCACGTCGCCAACCACCCATACCTTGTTGACTTTCACTTTCTTGGCGGAATCGACGTGCACTTCCGCTACCTCGGCAAAGTAGCCGCGGTGCGAAAAATAACACGCCGCGCCCATCGCCGTTCGGCTCGGTAGCTTGCGCGAACCCCATTTCGAATCACGCGCAACTTGTTCAAGCACTCCGCGCATCCGCTTCGCATCAAACTCCACCTGCCCTTGCGCTGGCGGTGTTGCATTCGCTACGCGCGGCGCGCTCAAAAGTTCCAGCTGAAACAAAATCGGGTCTTTTCCAGCAGCATGGGCGACTTCATCAACAAACGACTGAAAGACAAATGCGTAGGCATTGCTGCCGGGTGCTCGCAGTGCATATGTCGGCACGCCGCATGGCATCAGTGTTGCCGCGAAGTCGTAGTTCGCCACGAAACTGCCCGGAAACTCTCCCGCACCAATTCCAGCCGAAGGTGCGAATGCTTTGTCCTGACCGAGGCTGACAAAATGATTTTTCCACGCCGCTACTTTGCCCGATGAATCCAATCCTGCTTTCAAATAGTGAAACCCGATCGGCCGGTAGTGATCGTGATGAAAATCGTCTTCGCGCGTCCACAGCAGCTTGACCGGTACGCCGACTTCTTTGGCGATCGCCGCCGCTTCCAGCATGTAGTCGTTCGTCAGCCGCCGACCGAATCCTCCGCCAATCCGGCAAATGTGTAAGGTGATGTCGTTTTCAGAAACTTTTAGCAGTTGCGCAACTTGTGTGCGGCCGCGACCTGGCGTCTGACTCGGCGACCAGAACTCCAGTTTGCCGTCCTTGTAATGTGCCAGGCAGTTCTGCGGCTCTAGCGGCGCATGCGCAATAAATGGATACGCATAGGAAGCTTCGACCACTTTCGCGGCGGAGCTCATGGCCGCATCCGCGTCGCCATCCTTGCGTATCGAAAATACGGGCGCCTGTTTGGATAATTCTTCCGCCCGCTTCGCGAATCCTTCGCTGCTCTGTTCGGCGGTGGTCCCTTCATTCCAGGTGACGCGCAGTTTCTTGCGTGCGGACTGCGCCTGCCACCATGAGTCGGCGACGATTGCCACACCACAGTGCAGCCCCAGTAACTCCGTCGTGCCGTCCACGATAAAAGCGTGGCGCACGCCCGGCATGGTCTTGATCTCATCAATGTTCGCCGACGCGATTTTCCCCGCAAAAACTGGGCACTTCTCGAAGACCGCATACAGCATCCCGGGAACTTTCGTGTCGATACTGTAGGTCTGTTTGCCGCGAACAATTTTCGGATTGTCCACGCCGCGCGTCGCCTTCCCGATAATTTTGTAATCCTTCGGGTCCTTCGGTTTCACCGTTTGCGGATCCGGCGGAGCCATCGTGGCCACCTTCCCCGTTAGCTCGCCATACCCCACAGACCGCTTTGATGCTGCGTGCAGCACGCGGCCCGAAGCCGTCGAACATTCCACCGCCGGCACCGACCAGTCTTGCGCCGCAGCCGTAACAAACATTTGCCGCACGGCAGCTCCAGCTCGCCTTAGCGGATCCCAATTCGTGGGAGTAGAAGTGCTGCCCCCGGCTCGTTGCGGCCCAAATTTCGTCTCATCCAGATCGGCCTGCTCGATTCGTACGTCCTTCCAATCCACGTCCAGCTCGTCGGCAAGAATCATTGGCAGGTGTGTTTTCACGCCTTGGCCGACCTCCGGATTCTTGGACATGATGGTCACAATCCCATCCGGCGCCACACGGATAAACGCCATGGCCTCAAATGCCGGGGCCGGCGCTGACGCGGCGCCAGACGGCGCTTGCGCCAGCGCTCCAGCCACCGTAACAGGCCGCAAATAGCAGGAGATTAAGACTCCCCCGCCTGCGAAGGACGTAACTTTCAGGAATGAGCGGCGATCAAGCACGCTGGTTTGCATGTGGCACCTCACGTCCGGCGGGCAACCTGATTCTAACTCCGCGGGCGCGCACTGCCAATAAACCTCGGCAGACGGAAGACAACCGAGAAGGCAAAGCCATTCAGGCCGCCGGTGCTCCAAAATTCGCAAACGTGATGAAGTGCCCCGCGGGATCCTTCACTCCAATTTCGCGCGATCCATAAAACGTCGTGCGTTCCGGCAAATAAATTTCCATGCCTTGAATCGCCGCTTTGATTGGCTGCAGATCGTCCACTTCTAGATACAGGAATGTTGGACCCTTCCGAATCTCGCTCGCGATCGCTGGCAGGTCTTTCTCCGCGCTCGCATACGACTGATACATCACCTCGCTGCTCCCTTGTTGCAGGATCACGAAAGCCAGTTGTTCGCCGTCAGGAACCTCCACCGTCTTGACGAACCCCAGGTGCTGCGTCCAAAACGCCAAGACCGGCTCGATTCGTTCCACAAAAAGAACAGGCGTCAGTTTTTTTACAGGCATAATCACCTATCTCTCCACCGAAAGAGCGGCAAATCGAGCGAGACCCCGCCCCGGAACGCCATGCTTCTTTCCCGCCCATTTAGGGTACACTCGGGAAGCATGTTTCCCTCCAAGCCATCTGAGCAGCTCAAAGAGATCCGTGCCAAATTGGGAATTACCACGCGGGACGTGGCCGTCTTGAGTCAGCGTCTCGCGGAAACCGAAAACAATCCTGAGTATGCCATTTCCAATGCCTGGCTTACCCAGGTCGAAAATTCCACTTCGGTTCCCAGCATCTACAAACTGTACGCCCTAAGTGCCATTTATCGCATCAAGTTCACCGACCTGCTCCAGCTGTTCGGCGTGGACCTGCAAAAACTCGGGCAACACCAGCAGGAACTTCAGCTCCCCAACACCCACCTGGTGTCCATGGAAGTTTACGACTCGGAGCGAAC
>DASSYL010000530.1:0-6707 GCA_035703315.1 Candidatus Acidiferrum sp.
GGCGTTGTTGGATGCCGTGCTCATTCCAAGGACCACCGCTTTTCGAGAAATTGCGTGAACCCAAGAACGGCTAGCGTGAAAACGAGGATGAAAACAGACATAGCGGCGCCCAGTGGCCAGTCATACGCTGCGCCAAAAAGAGATTGAACCAGGTTAGCGATCATGGTGCCAGAAGGACCGCCGACCAGAAGGGGCGCGAGAAAATCGCCGAGAGAAAGAACGAAAGCGAAGGTTGCGCCGGCTAGCAGGCCGGGCAGAGAAAGAGGAAGGATGACGCGGAAGAAAGTAGAGCGCGGCGATTCACCAAGATCCTCGGAGGTTTCGATGAGCGTGCGGGGGATGTGTTCGAGCGAAGCGTAGATAGGGAGAAAAACGAATGGTGTGTAAATGTGCGTGAGCAGCAGGATGACGGCGAAAGGACTGTAGAGAAAAGCGGCGACCGGCTGGTGCGTGATGTGTAGATATTGCAGGAAGCCGTTGAGGACACCGTCGCTGCCGAGAATGGTTTTCCAGGCATAGCCGCGTACGAGGTAGCTAACCCAGAGAGGAACGATGACGAGCTGATAGAGGAGTTGCTTACGCCGACCGGCATGGAACGAGAGGAAGTAAGCGAGCGGATAGCCGAGAAGTACGGAGAGCAAGGTGACCGAAGCGGCGATACGGGCGGTGCGCAGGAACACTTGCCAATACAGGGGATTGCTAACCAGGGTTCGGTAGTTGCCGAGATTCCAGTTGCGAAGGATAGCTCCGTCGGTGACCGACCAGAAGCTGTGGGCGAACATCAGAGCGTAAGGAAAAAGGAGAAAGAGAGCGACCCACAGGAGCGGGGGGACGGAGACCAGGAGCTTGTAGGTGCGCGTGTACATTTTCCGCTTCTCCCATCTATTCCCGGAGTGGGATGGCATCGGCCGCGGAAAAAATAAAATCGAGCGAGCCGGAAAGCAGTTCGCCGGAAGCAATGCGGGCACGCAAGATCGAGCCGTTGGCGGTCTGCAACTCAAGGAGTTCAGTGGCGCCGGAGTAGATTTGCTGGCGGATGGCGGCGGTGAAACGGACGGGATTAGAGAGTTGCGGTGAGCTGGAGGCAAGAGCGATGGCTTCGGGACGGAGGGAGAAAAGCGCCGGGCCATCCGGAAGCGAGCACGGGAAAGTAAAGTGTTCGCAGGAAGCGATGCCTGCGGCGACCGTAGCACGAAGCAAGTTCGTTTGGCCGATGAATCGAGCGGCATAGGAGGTAGCTGGTCGGGCGTAGATTTCGCGCGGTGACGCGACTTGCTCGAGGGCACCGTTGCGCAGAAGTGCGATGCGGTCGGAAAGCGCCATGGCTTCTTCCTGATCGTGAGTGACGAACAGAAAGGTGATGCCGACCTCGCGCTGAAGGGATTTCAGTTCGGAGTGCATTTCCTTGCGCAGGTTGGCGTCGAGCGCAGAAAGGGGTTCGTCGAGGAGGAGGAGTTCGGGGCGATTCACGAGGGCGCGAGCCAGGGCGACGCGCTGCTGCTGGCCGCCGGAGAGTTTTGCCGGTTTTACGGCGCCGTATTCATGCATCCGGACCATGTCCAGTGCGTCTTTGACGCGAGTGGCGATTTCGGACTTGGGAATCCCTGCTGCTCGGAGGCCGTAAGCGACATTTTCGCCGACGTTCAGATGAGGAAAGAGAGCGTATTGCTGAAAGACAGTGTTTACGCGGCGTTTGTAGGGAGGAAGCGTGTCGAGGCGAGTGCCGTGCATCCAGATCTCACCAGCGGTCGGCTGTTCGAAACCGGCGATGAGTCGAAGCAGAGTGGTTTTGCCAGAGCCGCTTTCACCCAGGAGAGCGAGGAATTCGCCGGAGGTGATTTCGAGTGAAAAGGTCTTGAGAACTTCACGGGCACCGAAACGTTTGCTGACAGCGCGGACTTCGAGAAGCGTATCACCGGGCGCTAGCGACGGCGCAATCGGCGCGACGGAAGTCACTGCGCTGCTTTGACCTCGTTCCAGATTTCGTTGTACTTCGCGCGACGCGGCACATCCTGCCAGAAGTAGATCCGCTGCATGTAGGCGTCTGGATTGTCGAGGTGCAGGATTTTCTTTTCGTCGCCGGTCATGAATTGCGCCGCGCCGGGATTGGCGGGCGTGTAGTGGGTGATGTCGGTGACGAGTTTTTGCGTTTTCGCCTCGACCAAGTAGGCGAGGAATTCCGCGGCCAGTTCTTTGCGCGAGCTGGCAGCAGTAATCATCAGATGGTCGATCCAGCCGGTAGTGTTCTCCTTGGGAATGGTTTCCCCGACGGGAAAATTAAGTTTACGGAGTTGCGCGGTGTTCAGCGGCCAGCCCATGGCCAGAACGATTTCGTGATTTTGAAAAAGATTGGTGAGTTCACCGCCAGTCACCCAGAATTTGCGGACGTTTGGCTTGAGCTCGAGGAGTTTTGCCTTTGCGGCCGCAAGTTGCTGGTCGGACAAATTATAGAGTTGGCTTGGGTCGGGCTTGTCGTAGGCAAGAATTTGGGCAGCCATGTAAATGCTAGAAAGTTCATCCCATAGGGAAACTTTGCCGCGGTACTTTGGATCCCACAAGACCGACCAAGAATCGGGCGGCTGCGGAAAGGCTGTGGTGTCGTAAAGAAGCGGGTTGGGACCCCACATGAACGGCACACCGTAAGTCTGGCCGTTGGCTTTGACAAGAGACGATTCGCGCAACTTGGAAGAGAGCTGTGGGTATGAAGGAATTTTCGCGAGATCGAGCGGCGCGGCGAGACCGGCTTTCACGATTGAGGTGGCGATATCGCTCGATGGCGAGATGACGTCATAGTTAGAAGCGCTGCCGCCGCGCAGCTTTGCAATGAGTTCGTCGCTCGAGCCCATGTAGGAGGCCACGACTTTGCAGTGATGCGAAAGCTCAAAATCGTGGATGAAGGCCGGATCGGCATAGCCTTCCCAAACCAGCAGCGTGAGGGTGGGCTCGGATTTTTTGCACGAGCCCGTAAAGCACGCCAAACAGAGCGTGCTCAGAAGAATCAGCGTGCGTTTCATGGGCCCTCCCCAACGGCGGTATCGCTATCAGGCGCTCCGGCACGCTTAAAAAATCGTAGCCGTGCTAGCGCGACTGAAATACTACTCGCCCTCCCACCATGGTGGTGAGAACTTTTGTCCGGTCAATCGTGTGCGAGTCGAGGTCAAACAAATTCTGCGAAAGGATGATTAGATCGGCGAACTTGCCGGGTTCGAGCGAGCCTTCAGATTTTTCGCGAAAGCCGGCATAGGCTGCGCCGAGGGTGTAACCACGAATGGCTTCGGCGACGGAAAGGCGCTGCGACGGGACGAAACCTCCGTTCGGCGCGCCCTCCGAAGTCTGGCGAGTGACGGCAGTTTGAATTCCTTCGAATGGATTCAGAGTGACGACGGGCCAATCGCTGCCAAAGGCCAGCTGGCCGCCATCGTTGGTGATCGATTTCCAGACCCAGGCGCGAGAAGCGCGGTCGGGACCAATGTTGCGAGCCCAGACCGAAAGCGTGTTCTGGTCGGGATAGGAGTGAAGTGGTTGCATGCTGGCGATAACACCGAGCGTGCCGAAGCGGGGAACATCGTGCGCGTTGATGGTTTCGATGTGCTCGATGCGCGGGCGTTTGCCGGAAGTTTGATTCACCTTTTCCATGTTTTCATAGCTGTCGAGAACGATTCGAACACCGGAATCGCCGATGGCGTGGGTGAAAATCTGCAGGCCGCGCTTGTCGAGTTCTGCTACAGCCGCGCGGTATTTTTCAGGCTGCCAGAAAGGCTTGCCCTGGAACGAAGCATCATCCGAGTAAGGCTCCAGCATGGCGGCGGTGTGCGATTCGACGACGCCGTCCATCATGAATTTGACAGCGCCGGCGGAGAGCCAGTCCCCGGTATATTTCTTGCGAGCATCTTCGATGGTGGCAATGTCTTGCGGCCGAAGTTCTGGCGGATTCTGGAAGTATGCGATGTAAAAACGCAGGGTCAACTCGCCGTGGCGAAGCAGTTCGTCGTATAGATCGAATTCCTCGAAATCACCACCGGCGCTGTGCACGCGCGTGAGTCCATTTTCGTTGGCCCAGCGGATGCCGGCGCGCAAAGCAGCAAGCTTGTCGCCGCGCGTGGGCTTGGGGAGCACACCGGCAACCAACGATTGAGCAGCTTCTTTCAGGGCGCCGGTGGCTTCGCCGGTTTCGGGATCGCGCACGATGATGCCGTTCGGAGGATTGGGAGTGTCCTTGGTGATATGAGCGAGCTCGAGCGCCTTGGAGTTTGCCCAATAAGTATGGCCGTCGTAGCCTTCAAGAAATGCCGGACGATCGGGGAAGACTTCGTCGAGATATTTCTTGTCGGGCAGGGAGGTGGGAAACATGGCGTAGTTCCATCCCCGCCCGAGGATCCAATCGTTGCCGGGATGAGCCGCGCCATAGGCGCGCAAACGCTGCTGGATGTCGGACGGATCTTTCGCGCCTTCGAGGTTGACGCGGCCGAGGCTAAAGGCACCGTCAATAAAGTGAATGTGGCAGTCGGTGAAGCCGGGCAAGACGAGACGGCCGCGGGCGTCAATAACTTGAGTGTTTTTGGCTTGCAATTTGGTGATTTCGGAATCGGACCCGACGGCGACAATGCGATCACCGCGAATGGCCAGCGCTTCGGCCCACGGCTGTTTCGAATTGAGCGTGTAGATCTTGCCGTGGAGGATTACAGTATCCGCGTAGGCAGGTTCCTTCTGTGCCGACGATACATTCGAAGCGAGCACTGCCAACAGCACTGCCATCGCGACCCGTAAATCAAGTTTCAAGCGCAACGATCCTCCTCGGACGCGTTTATACCGCTTTTTAAAATGTCGGCGGCGTGTTGATCCAAAGCAGCAGAGATTCCGTTTTGCCGGGATTTTTCCAACGATGTGGCGTGGAGCTTTGAAAGTACAAGCTGTCGCCGGCCTCGAGGAGAAAGTGTTCATCCTGGTTGAGCCAGATTTCGAATTGGCCGCGCAGAATGTGCAGAAACTCTTCGCCTTCGTGAGTGTAGGGTTCGCCGCTGTTGCCGCCGGGCTTGATACGGAACAGATGTGGCTCCATGGCAGTGTTGCCCCAAGCGAGCAATTCCATACGCACGCCCTTGGTAGTTTCGAGAATCTTACGTTCGGCAGGGCGGACAAGACGCGAGTTATCCTTGGCGGGTTCGAAAAACGACAGAATGTTAGTGCGGTAATAACGCGCGATGCGGCGCAGCGTGGCGATGGAAGCACTCATCTGGCCGCGCTCGAGTGCGCTGAGAAATCCGACCGAAACGCCCGTGGCTTTAGCGACTTGCGCGAGCGAAAGTCCGCGGCGTTGCCGCAAGCGGCGAAAGCGCATACCGGGTGCAGCCACGTTTTCGGCGGGAACGGACACCACACCCTCGCGTTTCAGGATGTGGACAATGGCCGCGGGATTTAGTCCGCGCGCACGGCGAAGAAAAAGAGCGCGCTGCAACAAGCGAACATCTTCTTCCCTGTAAAGGCGGTACCGGCTTTGCGTGCGCTGCGGTGTGACCAAACCGAGTGTTTCCCAGGCTCGCAACGCGGACGAAGAAATGCCGACACGTTTGGCGACCTCACTGATGCGCAGCGAAGCGCCGGCCGGCGACGAAACCGATAGTTCTGATGAATTCTTTCTACTTGACATCAACCGGCGCTTTCCCTAAGTTTACAGGATTATAGTAAGGTTTACGGGGCACATTCAACCTCGAAGTCGCGGAGCAAATTCTCGGATTCGGGGTTTCAGGGGTGAGTTCAATGAATTCGAAGCGGTCTTTCCACACCTTGTTGTGGAACAGCATTCTGCACGTGTCCTTTCTGGCCTTCACGACGATGTTTCTATTTTCGACAAACGTTCCCGCGCAAAGTACGGGCGGACGAATTCGCGGAACCGTGACCGATCCCAGCGGAGCGACGGTTGCTGCCGCCAACGTGGTGATCACCAACCAGGCGAATGGATCGCAGCGCGAGACGCAAACCGGTACGAGTGGCGAGTATATCTTTCTGGAAGTGCCGGTGGGAACTTACGAGATCGAGGTCAGTCAGACTGGCTTTAAGAAGTATGTGCGCAGAGGAGTCGCTCTCGATCTAAATCAGATCGTAAGCGTCGACATAGCGCTACAGGTTGGCACCGCAACGGAAACGATCGAAGTTACGGGTGCGCCGCCGCTCGTGGATACGACCTCCACGCAGTTGGGCGCAGTGGTGGGAGAGCGCGCCGTGAGTGAATTGCCGTTGGCGCAGCGGGACACGTACCAGTTGTTGCAGTTGCAACCTGGCGTACAGTCGCAGCTTGGCGTCGACAATTTGTACGGCAGCGATCGCGCCGGAGTCGTCAGCGTGAACGGCGGCCGCGGCCGCGACAACAATTTCACGGTAAATGGTGGCGACGGAAACGATCAGTTTGCCAACTTGCCGGCCATCCAACCTTCGCCGGACAGTATCGAGGAGTTTCGCGTCCTGACCAATACGTTCGATGCGGAGTACGGACGCAACTCCGGCGCCGTGATTAACGTCGTCACCAAGTCCGGTACCAACTCTCTTCACGGCAATCTGTACGAGTTTTTCCGGGACCAGAGTTTGAACGCCAAGGGCTTCTTCGATTCCACAAAGCTGGATTATCTGCAAAATCAGTTTGGCGCGACGCTGGGCGGGCCGATCAGGAAAGACAAGCTGTGGTTTTTCGCGTCGTTCCGCGAGTGGGGCAA
>DASSYL010000544.1:0-11029 GCA_035703315.1 Candidatus Acidiferrum sp.
TCCTCTGGGCGCCGCGTTTTGCACCGCCGGTAAGCGTCACTCTAGTCTCGCTCGTTATTGCCGCACTGGTCGTCTATCAACATCGCGGCAACATCGTCCGTCTTGCACGTGGCGAAGAGCCGAAATTTTCGTTTAGCAAGCAGGACCCATCGTGAAGAAGATCGCTATCCTTGGCGCCGGCAGTTGGGGCACTGCTCTAGCGATGGTCCTGACACGCAGCCGCCAGCCCCATCGCATTTCGATGTGGATACACGATCCTGAACTCGCAGAATTTCTCCGCCGTGAACGCGTCAACTCCACTTACCTGCCGGGCCACCGCCTCGCCGATTCTGTCGAAATCACCACCAATCTCGCGGACGCGATCGACGGCGCGCAAATCATTGTCGGCGCGATGCCGTCGGCGTTCGCGCGCAAGGTCTACACCGCGGCTCGCCCCTTCTGGCAGCCAGACACGACGATCGTCAGCGCAACCAAAGGCCTGGAACCCGGCACGCATGCGCGCATGAGCCAGGTCATCCTGGATGTGCTGGGTGAAGACGTGGCATTGCGCACCGCCGTTCTGTCCGGACCGTCCTTTGCCGCCGAGGTGGCCCGTGGCGAGCCGACCGCCGTCGTTGTCGCGGGACGCGCCGTCCTGGAATTGGCGCGCGTCTCCGGCCGGCATTACACCGACCCTGCCGGCGAAGCTCAGGCCGAATTTGCCGGCCCCAACTTTCGCCTTTACACCAACACCGATGTGCTGGGCGTGGAGCTTGCAGGCGCCATGAAAAACGTTATCGCCATTGCGGCAGGAGTTTGCAACGGTCTCGGTCTGGGGGCTAACTCGCTCGCGGCGCTTATCACGCGCGGCTTGGCGGAAATGTCCCGCCTCGCGTTCAAGCTCGGCGCCAAGCCGGAAACTTTGAGCGGCCTGGCTGGCCTGGGCGATTTGGTGCTCACTTGCACCGGCGCTCTTAGCCGTAACCGCCACGTTGGCATTCAACTTGGCAAAGGCCGTTCGTTGAAAGAGATTCTTGCAGAAATGAAAATGGTTGCCGAAGGAGTGGAAACCACTGCGGCATTGATGGACCTTGCGGCCGAAGTTCAGATCGAACTGCCCATCACCGAACAAGTCCATGCCATCCTCGATGAGGGCAAGTCGCCCGCCGATGCCATCCGCGATATCATGGAACGCCCCGCCAAGCCCGAGTAACTGCTCATTGCAGAATCCTTATCTCTTACCTGTACGGACGGACGGGTACGCAAGAATCAATGCCGTATCGGCACTTTCTTCTTGAGGGTCAGGTTTCGCCAGCCGGCATAAACCTAAAATAGCAGTCAGGAATATGTCCGCAAACCTCCGCATGCTCTTCGACCGCGTGCCTATTGGACGCGTGCGCATCCTTTGGCTGGTGCTGGGTGCGATGCTGCTTGTCAGCGCGCCGCCTCTACTTCTCTATCACCTTCAAGTGCTTAAGCTCAGCCAGGACAAGCTGTCCGACAACGAGCGCATGCAGCAGTCCGAACTGACCCGTTCACTGGCGCAGGAACTCCAGCAGTTCGACGCCAACGTTACCCAGCAGCTTATCAGCGAACGACAGATCCTTGTTCTTACCGGCCTGATTCAGGATGTCGAGGATCCCAGCGCTGAACCCAAAGTCACACGCCTTCTGGAAAACTTTGTCGAAAGCAATCGCACTACGTTTCTGTATATGACCGCGGTCGGGAAGTCCGGCAAGGGCACCAGCGCCTCGCAAGGAAATTTCCGCGCGGAAAAAGATCCCTTCGTAAGCAAAGCCCTGCAACGGGCATTCGTCACCTGCATGCAGTCGCCACAACTTGGCTCGGTAAAATTTCGCAGCGACCCGCTGGCTATCGAACCGGATAACCAGCCGGCCTTTGTCATCGCCATTCCCTTGAATGTGGACCAGCAATTCACCGGCATGATCGCTGCTGTCGTTTCGCTCGATCCCATACTCAACCGCCTGAAGGATTCAAGCGTCCGTGGCCGCAGCGTCTTTGTCGTGGACCATCAGGGACACATCGTCGCTCACCACGACACGGGACGTTTCACTCCGGGCGAGGATGTCAGCGCCAATTCGTCCGTGGTCGCCCGCGTCAAAGCGCTGCCACAGGAACTCCGCAACACCGAGACCATGCGCTTCACCGAAACTGAAAACAAGCGCTCGGTGGAAATGATCGGCACCTACACTACCTTTCCTGAAGTCAACTGGGCCGTCATCGCCCAGCGCAGCCTGGCCCAGGCTCGCACCGATGCGGGCGTGAACGAGCTCAACCGCCAGGCTTTGACCTTCGTCAGTCTCGTTGTGCTCGTAGCCATTCTCGTCGGCTACCTTTTCGCAGTTGCCATCAGCGAACCGATCCGTGGACTTGCCGGCTCCACGCGCGCCATCAGCCGAGGTGAATTCCATCAACGAACCGCCGTGCGCGGCTCACTCGAAATCACCGAGCTGGCCGGCAACTTCAACAAAATGGCCGGCGACATCGAAGAGTACATCGAAAAGCTCAAGGAAGCCGCCGAAGCCAATCGCGAGCTCTTCCTGGGCTCGATCCGCATGCTCGCCGCCGCTATCGACGAAAAGGATCCTTACACACGCGGTCACTCCGGGCGTGTCGCCAAGTATTCCACGCTCATCGGCCGCGAACTCGGCCTCACCGAAGAGGACCTCGATAAGTTGCGTATCGCCGCCTTGCTCCATGATGTCGGCAAAATCGGTGTAGATGACCGCGTCCTCAAAAAGCCAGGCACTCTCACAACAGAAGAATTCGAATTGATGAAGCAGCACACCGTCAAGGGCGCGAACATCATGCGTCCGGTTTCACAGCTCAAGGAGATGCTGCCCGGCATCGAACTTCATCACGAACACATGGACGGTCGCGGTTACCCCTATGGCCTCACCGCGCCTCAAATCCCTCTGATGGCTCGCATCATCGGCGTCGCCGACACGCTCGATGCCATTACTACGAATCGCCCGTATCAAAACGCCATGGACCTCGACTTCGCCCTGCAGCGCATTCAGTCGCTCACCGGTTCAAAGTTTGACATCGTCGTCGTTAACGCCCTCGAAGCCGCCGTCACCGCCGGCAAACTCCGTCTCTCGGCCGTCGAAGTCCAGGTCTGACGTTGCCCTTCAGGCAAACAAGCACCGAGACACAACCTGCGTTTGTCATTTCAAACTTGCCTGCCACAGGCCGGCGAAGCGAGAAATCTGTTTTTCACAGCCGATTCCGCGCCGCGGCTTAAGCATCCTCCCCCATCTGCTACACTTTTAGAGCAATGATTTCCCTCTTCGGCAAACCTGAACCTACGCTCCTCGACCGCTTGAAAACCTCCGTCTCGAAGACCAAATCCGCCCTCTCCGAGACCGTAGACAACATTTTCCTCGGCGAAAAGCAGATCGATCCCGCAGCTCTGAAGCATCTCGAAGGCGCTCTCCTCTCCGCCGACCTCGGCGTCAAAACCACCCGTGAAATTCTTGACTCCGTAAAAGAAAAGCTCGATCGCCACGCTCTATCCGACACTTCGCAGCTCAAAACCGAAATCAAATCCCACATTACCCGCATCCTGCAATCACCCAATGGCACGAGCAAAGAAATTGCCGTCGCCAATGGAAACAAAGATCCTCGCGTCATCTTCATTGTCGGGGTCAACGGCGTCGGCAAAACGACCAGTATCGGCAAGCTCGCCAACCGTTTGCGCCAGCAAAATCTCAACGTCGTCCTCTGCGCGGCGGACACGTTCCGCGCCGCCGCCATCGAACAGCTGGAAATCTGGGCCAAGCGCAACGGCGTTGAAGTCATCAAGCAGAAGTCCGGCGCTGATCCCGCCGCAGTCGTTTACGATGCCATGGCGGCCGCGAAATCCCGCAATGCCGACGCCGTCATCGTCGACACCGCCGGCCGCCTCCACACCAAGTCCAATCTCATGGCCGAGCTCGACAAAATGAAACGCACCGCCGCTAAAGTCATTCCAGGCGCGCCCCACGACGTTCTGCTCGTAATGGACGCCACCACAGGGCAGAACGGCCTCGCCCAGGCCCGCGAATTCACCGGTGCCGTCGGTGTTACCGGCATCGTCCTCACCAAACTCGACGGCACCGCAAAAGGCGGCATCGTCGTCGCCATTTCCCGCGAACTCGGCTTGCCCATCCGCTTCGTCGGCACCGGCGAACAAATCAACGACATGGTTCCTTTCGACGCCGAAGCCTACGCCGCTTCGCTATTCGATTGAGAGTCATCGGATGATGCGGTTCATCCTTCCGCAATAGGGGGGTCGGAGCTTTAGCTCCGACATCAGTGCGTGGCACGATTCGGGGCTTCAGCCCCTGAGGAACTGTTTCAGACCGATGAACGAACACGACATCCGCTTCATGCAACATGCCCTCGAACTCGCGCGCCAAGGCATCGGCCTCGCCAGCCCTAATCCCGTCGTAGGCTGTGTCATCGTCAACAACGGCCACATCGTCGGCGAAGGTTTCCACCAATACGACGGGCGCGATCACGCCGAAATCATCGCCCTCAAAACCGCCGGCGAAAAATCCCGCGGCGCCGCCGCTTACGTCACCCTCGAACCTTGCAACCACACGGGCCGTACCAGTCCTTGCACGCAAGCCCTTCTTAACGCAGGAATCACACGCGTCATCGCCGCAACCCATGATCCCAACCCCAAAGTTTCAGGCGCCGGCCTCGAAGCACTCCGCGAGGCCGGCATCTCCGTCGCAGCCGGCGTCTGCGAGCCCGAAGCCCGTCGCCTCAACCACGGATTCGCCTGCTGGATTCGCACCGGCCGCCCTTTGGTCACTCTCAAATCCGCGCTAACTCTTGACGGCCACCTGGCTCTTCCCGCAACCAAAAACAGAAAGCGCGAGTGGATCACCTCAGAAGAATCCCGCGCCGAAGTCCACCGCCTCCGTAACGCCTCCGACGCCCTCCTCACCGGCATCGGCACGATCCTCGCCGACGATCCTTTTCTCACCGACCGCAGCGGCCTCCCTCGCCGCCGTCCGCTCCTCCGCGTCATTCTCGATTCGCGCCTCCGCCTCTCAGCAAATTCTCGCATCGTCAAATCCGCCGACGACGATCTCCTCGTCCTTACCGCCGCGCCGCTCAAGTCTCCCAAAGCACACAAACTTCAAAACGCCGGCGTGGAACTCCTTCGCATCCCTCGCTGGCAAGGCAAACTCGATCTCAATACCGTCCTGCAAGAACTCGGCCGCCGCAAAATCCTCAACGTCCTCCTCGAAGCCGGCCCTCGCGTCAACGCCGCCGCTCTTTCCGCCAACCTCGTTGACCGCCTCTTCCTCTTCTACGCTCCCAAAATCGTCGGCCACCCCAAAGTTCCCCTTGCCGCCGGCAAAACTCTCCCCATGCTGCATCCCCGCGAAACTCTTCTAACCCAATTCGGCTCCGACTTCGCCGCAGATATTCTTCTGCACAACCATTTCAACTCGTGAAGCCGCAAAGCTGCGGCGTTACGTCGCTGCGTTCCGTCATGCTATTCTGAACCATCAACTCTTCGCGACCGTCGAGGTACTTCCCATGTGTGCCACCGCCGTTTCCGAAATTCGCGTCCCCCACTTCATCGCCGGTGAATGGGTCAACTCCAGGTCCACTGACTGGCAGGACCTCGTCAATCCCGCCACTCACGCGCCCCTCGGCAAAGTTCCTCTCGCCGACGCTGCCGAAGTCAACGCCGCCGTCGAAGCCGCCGCTGCCGCGTTCCCCGAATGGCGCCGCACGCCTCCCGAAGACCGCATCCAGCCGCTCTTCAAGCTCAAGATGCTCCTCGAAGAGCATCTCGACGAACTCGGCCGCCTCATCACCATCGAAAACGGCAAAACCTTCACCGAAGCTAAAGCCGAGCTTCGCCGCGCCATCGAAAACGTCGAAGTCGCCTGCGGCATTCCCATGATGATGCAGGGCTATAACCTTGAAGACGTAGCCCGCGGTATTGACGAAATCATGATTCGTCAGCCGCTCGGTGTAGTCGCCGCCATTACTGCCTTCAATTTCCCCGCGATGATTCCCTTCTGGTTTCTTCCCTACGCCGTCGCCACCGGCAACACCATGGTCCTCAAGCCCAGCGAGCGCGTTCCTCTCACCATGAAGCGCGCCTTCGAATTAATCTGGCAAACCGGCATCCCCAAAGGCGTCATCAATCTTGTCAACGGCGGCAAGGTTGCGGTCGACACGCTCCTCGATCATCCGAAAGTCCGTGCCGTCAGCTTTGTCGGCTCCACTCCCGTCGCGAAATACATCTACGCTCGCGCGGCCGCCAGCGGCAAACGCGCCCAATGCCAGGGCGGCGCAAAAAATCCCGTCATCGTGCTTCCCGACGCCGACATGTCCATGGCCACCAACATCATCAGCGACAGCGCGTTCGGCTGCGCCGGCCAGCGCTGCCTCGCCGTCTCCGTTGCTGTCGCCATCGGCGACGCGCAAAAAACTTTCCGCGACGCCATCGCCGACTCCGCCTCCAAACTTCGCGTCGGCAATGGCCTCGAAGAAGGCGTCCAGATGGGCCCGGTCATCACGCCGCAAAGCAAATCCCGCATCGAAACGCTCATCAGCGAAGGCGAAAAGTCGGGCGCCAAAATTCTCGTCGATGGCCGCAACGCCAAAATTCCCGGCCATGAATCCGGCAATTTCGTAAAGCCCACCATCCTCGACGGCGTCCCCGTCGAAAGCGAGCTCGCCCACACCGAAATTTTCGGCCCGGTTCTTAGCCTGGTCCACGCCAACGATCTCGACCAGGCCATGTCCTTCCTCGCGAAAAATCCTTTCGGCAACCAGGCCTCGCTCTTCACGTCCAGCGGCTCCGCCGCCCGCCGCTTCCGTTACGAAGCGCCAGCCGGCAACATCGGCATCAACATCGGTGTAGCCGCTCCTATGGCGTATTTCCCGTTCAGTGGATGGAAAGACAGCTTCTTCGGCGACATGCACGGCCAGGGCCGCGACGCCATCGAGTTCTATACCGACAAGAAAGTAGTGGTCGAACGCTGGGCCAAGGACCACTCCCGCAAATTCTAGTTATTGTAGCGGCCGCCTTCTGAGGCGGGCGCTTTTCAGCGTAAACGCGACAGCGGGCATTCCCTTAGCGCGGCAAATCAAAGCGTGCTTGGGCTAATCGCGTCGGCAACGACCGACGGAAGGTGTAGCCAGGGTGGAGCTCCCATCGACCTCTGTCGATTTAAAGTGGATTACCGTGCCGGGCTCGTGTAGGTAGCTTGCAACACCAAGTGCTCTTCCTCTCCGGACCGCAGCTTCACTCGAAGCTCGGCGACGATGTGAACATGTCGGACGAACCTCCAGCCGCACACCGCAGGCAGCAGAACCAAAACCAATAAAGCCAGAGTGCCTTTCACGGAGAATCCTCCGCTGCTCTTAGGCACGCGGCGAATTCCAACGATCACGATCAACAATAGAAAAAGTGCAACCAGGACAAAACTGAGCTCTTCAACGAAGCACAAGAGGCGATCAATTAAATTGCTCACTCCTACAAACGGAAAGATGACGGGATTGTCTAGGTTCCTTTCTCAACTCACCCAATCCAAAAACTTGTACCAAGCCCCCGCCAACGGCAAAAACCATGGCTTCCCGCTGTACATCCCGAGCGGAGCTCCTGGAAACGCAATCCCCGCAAACGGATTCTCGTCCCGCCCCGTCAAAATCGCTTCCGCCATCTTCTTTCCCAGCAATGTCGCCATCGCCACACCATGCCCCGCATACCCCAGCGAAAAATATATCCCGTCCATCCGCCCCGCGTGCGGCATGATGTCGAAAGCAAAATCCAGAGTCCCGCCCCAAACAAACTCCACCCTCACACCGCGCAGCTGCGGATACACCGAAACCATGCCTTCCCGCAAAATCCGCGCGCTTTCCCTGACGGTACTCTCATTCTCGGGAAAAAACGCTGCCCTCCCACCAAACAGCATCCGCCGGTCCGGCGTCAGCCGGTAGTAGTACAAATAGTTTTTCGAGTCGTAGATCATCCTCCCGCGCGGACTCAGCTCCCTCGCCAACTCCCTGCGCAATAGGTCTGTCACAATAATGAACGACCCAATCGGAATGATTTTCTTCTGCAACCCCGGTGTCACTTCGCTGGTATATCCGCTCGTCGCCACGAGCACATCCTTCGCCCAAACTGCGCCGCGCGACGTCGTCAACTTCCATCCATTCTCACCCTCGCGCGACGCCCGCTCCAATCCGGTCACCCGAGTCTTCTCGTGTATCTCCGCTCCCGCCTTCGTCGCGGCGCATCCCAGTCCCGCCACGTACCGCGCCGGATTCACTCCCGCGCTTACCTCATCCACCATCCCGCCATGATAAACCGTCGACCCGATCTCGTTCGGCAAATCCTTTTTCTCTACAATTCGCATGCGATGCCCGAACTCTCGTTCAATCGTCTCCGCGCCGCGCCGGAACTCCTCAAAATGTTTCGCCTTGCACGCAACTTCCAGATGCCCGCAGCGCGCAAAATCGCACGCAATCCCCTCTTCGCGAACAATCTCTTCCACGCAATCAATCGACTCCAGCGAAGCTGCATACATCCGCTGCGTTGCTTCCCGCCCATACCGCTTCATCAGCGTAGGGATCCCCAGTTTCAGGCCGCTCAATATCATCCCGCCATTCCTGCAGCTCGCTCCCCACCCGATGTTCTCCGCTTCCAACACCGCCACGCGCGCTCCGCCCTCAGCCAGCGTCCGAGCCGCCGACAACCCGGTAAGCCCCGCCCCAATTACCGCCACATCCACACATTCCGGCAACTCGCGCACCGCCACAGGCTGCGCCTCCACTGTAGTCAGCCAAAAGTTTTTTTCTCGAGTGCTCATCTCAAATAAGGCTTCGCGATTCCCGGCAGCTCGCCTACCGCCCGCCAAGCCTCGTCTATCGCCGCATCCGTATACGCCCTCGCCGCCGCATCCGAATTCGCAATCGTAATATTCCCAAAGGGCTTCCGCCCAATCACATTCGGCCGCGAACCCGGAGGCAACGCGCGATCCGAATACCAGTCGTATTCATACGCATACCCATGCGCCCACCGATTCACCGTAATTGCGGCAATGTCCCTGGCGGCATCAAACCCACCCCCATTCAACATCCTCTGCAACTGCTCCCGCGTCGCGCGCTCGATGGTCTCAAACTTTGTTGCCTGCAACTCAAACCGCCCCGCGCGATATTGATCCTGCCGCGGCGCACCCGGATTGCACGGCGTCCGCAACAAAAACAAAGCCGCCGGCTCCGACGGCTTGCTCGGAAATTTGTACTCCCCAACACTCACCGGAAAATCCATCGCCACGTACGAGTAGTAACTTCCCGGTGCCTGAATCTGATGAATCCCCAGCTTCGCAAACGCTTCCCAATTCCGTATCGCCACTCGCGTGTACAAGAATGGCGCTTTCACACAATACTTCAGCGCCCTCTTCTGCGCGGGCGGCAACTCTGGGCACAAATACGGCACCATTGCGTTGTAACAAGCCAGTACGCAGTGCTTGGCCTTCGCCCGTTTCAATTTTCCATCGCGCACATACGCCACGCTCACGCCGCTGACCGAACCCCCTCCCTCGCTTCGCTTCGCATTCACAACGGTGCTGCCCAGCCGGATCCGCACCGCATTCCCGTCCGCATCCAGCTTCGAATAATCCGCCTTCGCCGTCACCACATCCTCCATCGTGCTCCCCGGCATGCTCCCCGGAATCAGCGCACGTACCAGCAGTCGCGCCACTGTGGCGTTCCCATCCGGAAAGTGAAAAATGTACGGCTCCCCTTTTTCCAGCCTCGGCAACCCCAACCCGTCAAATCCTGCATACAAATACGATCCATAGTCATCGGGATTTTCGTAGCATCCGTATGCCGAAATCGCTTCAATCCCCACCGCAAACAAATCATGCGAATATTTCTGAAAAAATAGCAGCGACTCCGGCAACGCCTTGCAGTATTTCGTCAAAAACTCCGCATAGTTGATGGACTTTAGTAGTGCCACTTTCTGCGCGCGCGTCTTCCCCGCCAGATAATCCTTTTTCTCGGTATATAGCCGCTTGATGTCCTTCTGCACCTCTGGCGCCAGCGGCGTCTTCGCCAAAAACTCCACCCACGGAGTCGTCCCCATTCCCGTCACCAGCTTGTCCGCCCCAAACGTCTCCTTGTCAAAAAAACATCCCGATCCCAAGTTCGCGTAAAGTTTCTCGTCATACGCCTTGTAAAACTTCTGCACATCGATTCCGAGCTCTAACAACAATCTCTTGGCGACTTTGCTGTACTCCCCAGGACTCTCAATCGCCTGGGTCCCGCCATTCGCCAGCAGCAATCTCCCGCTCACCTCAAATTCGTCCCGCCGTGCATGCCCGCCAAAATCATCATGCGTATCCAAAATCAAGATGCGCGCGTTTTTTCTCACTCGGTCTCTATAAAAATAAGCTGCCGCCAACCCGCTTATTCCCGCGCCGACTATTACGAGGTCGTAGTTCTCCTTCTCCTCCTCAAACCTGCCAAAGGATTCGAACTTCTGCCCATCCCGCAACCGGTGCGCAAACTCATAAACCCGCGCCTGATCACCACGCAACCCCGTCAACCCCGGCGGATAGCCCGGCAATCCCGTCGCCTGCTCTTCATGTAGCTGCGGGCTTAGCTGTCCCGTCCGGGTCGGGATCCCGAGGCCTGCCGCGCTAGCGACGTTCTCTGCAAGCCGCAGCGGCCCCGCCACCGCAACCCCACCCAGAGTCAACGCCACGCCATCCAGAAAATCACGCCGCGTGATCTTCCGCTCCATCCCCAATTCACGGTCCCCTGTCTGGTTCATCCTGCAAGTCTCTCTGTTCCCCGTGCCCTAGTCCTGATCCCTTCTCTCTCAATGAAACGCCGCCCCCAACAAATCAATCATCAGCCGTACCGCCGTCTGCGCCGTCCGCCCACTCGGGTCGCGATAGGGATTCACCTCCACCACGTCGAATCCCACCAGCTTCCCCTTCCCCGCCACTCCCTTCAGCAATACATCCAATTCCCGAAAGCTCAGCCCATCGGGCTCGAGCGT
>DASSYL010000022.1:0-7968 GCA_035703315.1 Candidatus Acidiferrum sp.
GATTTACAGGCCTGCCCAGCGGTTCCTAACCGCCAAGCCGTCCGCCACGCTCCCGCCTCTTTCGCCCAACACATACGTTCTTTACATCTCCGCTGAAATCAACGGCGGTGGCAACATGGAGTCCTCCCCCAACCGAGCCAAACTCCCTCTCGCCTTCGCCTCCATCGTCTCCGCTCCCATCACTATCAACCCGGGCTCCAACCCGGCAATTGCCCACGCGCCAGAATGACCCCTCCATGTTCCTCCTGCCCATCAACAATGATCTCGACGCCGACAATCGCCCATGGGCCGTCATCGGGTTGATCGCGCTTAATTCCGCGATACTCATTGCCACCTACGCCTTCGGCAATTCGCAACAGGTTTTCTTGCGGTACGGATTTGTTCCCGCACATCCTGGCCTTCTTGCGTTGTTCACCTCAATGTTACTGCATGCAGGTTTTTGGCATTTGGCCGGCAACTCCTGGTTCCTGTGGATGTTTGGTAAGCAGGTTGAGAAATCGACTGGCCCATGGTTGTTCCTAGCTCTTTACGCGCTGTGCGGGCTGGGCGGCAGCTTTCTGCACGCTCTCTTCAATTCAAATTCTTCTCTACCCTGTGTGGGCGCCTCAGGAGCGATTTCTGGAATCGCCGGCTTGTTTCTGATCCTTTTTCCAACTGCCGACTGCGATTTGGTCTTCTATTTCGGATGGATTCGCCTGGCCCGGGTCGATTCCAACGCCAAGACAGCCGTAGGTGCTTGGATTGGCGAACAAGCCTTGCTAGGGATTTTGAGTCAGGCCGTCGATTTCTCGACGACAGCGTTCTGGGCTCACGTCGGTGGTTTCATCGTGGGCCTGCTCGCGGGTCTCGCCTTCAAGGGCCTCATCCCGCTCGACAAGGATGGGCTCCCGATCGAAAGACCGTGGTTCATTCCTGCCGAACCTGCTCGCAAGCCTTCCCAACTAACCGAACTGGATATCAATTAAGTCGCGCTGCCAGCTTCGTTCAGGCCATAACAGTTTTGCAGCCCGCAAGATCTACGCCTCCCATGCCTTGCGTTCGTGGGCTTAGGGACAGCAGCGGGGAGCCGGTCAACTCAGCCGGGTAGAATGGCGGTTCATAGCTAGCAAGCTTTTTGTCGGAACGAACGACGCCCCGGGCAGTTCGGAGAGACCAAACGGAAATGTCAGAATTTGCGGCCGTCAGCCGGCCGTCTCGGCGGTTGCCGCAGGCAGGTGCGGCAGAATTCCAACGTTCGCCACAGCCACACTGTCGCGGTTGGTATTCTTTACCAGGTACATCGCTTCGTCGGCCAGGTGCAGCAAGCCTTCTTTGGTGCGTGAGTCCGCTGGATAAGAAGCAACACCCATGCTGGCCGTCAGCTTAATGTTCAGTCCGTCGCTCTGCAGCCAGGTCGTTTCGCGGATCAGTTTGTGCAGCCTCTTCGCCACGTTCATCGCATTGTCTTTGGAGGTCTGCGGCAGCAGCAGTACAAACTCGTCGCCGCCATAACGAAACGCAAAGTCAATCAGCCGGCAATGTCCCTTCAGCGAATTTCCGATTTCTGCCAACAGCCGCGAACCGACCAGGTGGCCCTGCGTGTCGTTCACCTGCTTGAAATGGTCCAGGTCGATGAAGATCAGCGAAAATTCGTAGTTATAACGCTGCGAGCGGTAAATCTCCGTCTCCAGAATGAAGCTCATGTGCCGCGCGTTATACAGAGTCGTGCAGTCGTCGGTTATGGTCAGCTCGTGAATGCGTTTCACGTGCCGCGCGTTTTCCAGAGCAATGGCCGCGAAATCCGAGAGCGCTTCCAGCAGCTTCAGGTCCCGCGGATCGAATCCTTCCGGTCCAATACAGTTGATCAGCTCGATTACGCCTAGACAGGTGTCGCGAAATCGCACGGGCACCGCGACAATCGAGCGCGTCTCGGTCTTGGTCTTTTCATCTACCTGGCCGAAAAAGCGCGTATCTTTTGACGTGTCCGGCACTACCACGGTCTCTCCGTGCGCCGCCACCCATCCGGCAATTCCCTGCCCCATCTTCACCCGCACATCCTTCAAAGCAGTCGAAGCAGTGCCGACGGCCAATTCAAAATACAGTTCCTGCTTGGCCTCATCGAGGAGCAGCAGCGACCAGTTATCGGGACGCAGAAATTCTTCAATTTTTTCCATGATCGTGCGCAGCACCTGGTCGAGCTGCAGCGACGAGGTCAGCGCCTTGCCGAGTTCCTGGAAGACCGCGATTTCGCCCGCTTCGCGTCTGACTTCCGGAAATCCGGCATTGCGGCGCCGCTCCACGGCCGGAAACTGTTTTGTTTCCTCCACAGTTGGCATTTCCTGTCCTCTGCGCACGCGGCTTTTGCAGGCTGTTGCAAAAACACCACGCCGCTCGCAGGCTGTGTCTGCTCCCGCCAGTATAGGCATCTCGTAAAATCCGGCGCAACCAGTCCGTGGTACACGCGTAACCTTTTCGCCATCTGGAGGCTGCCTTCTGACGGAGAAGAATCGGAAGGAAGTTTGACACCGCATCTGCCGCGCCAATATAGTCATGCGGAGATTTCAACCCAGCCGCTGCCGGCGCCACGCGCTTGTGCAGAATCCGAGTTTCAGGGCCAGCAGCCGCAACCCTTCGAGCCCTGGGATGATGATGGCACGCCAGCACCAGGGATCGGTTCGAAGCAATGGCCAAAGGCACGTTTGGAGAGCGTTTAAAGCGAGAGCGAGAGCTGCGCGAAGTGTCGTTTGACGAGGTATCGAAAGCGACTCGAATTGCGCCGCGCTTTCTGGAAGCGTTGGAAAACGAACAGTGGGACAAATTGCCCGGCGGAGTTTTTGGGCGCGGATTTGTGCGCAGCATAGCGCGCTACCTGGGATTGAGCGAGGAGAATCTGCTGTCGGAGTACGACCTGGCGCGCGGCGAGAGCGCCAATCCTGCGCTACAGAAAGCGGAAGTGCGGATTCCTTCGTCACCCAAGTGGGTTCCGGCGGCGGCGGTATTGGTGCTCCTTGCCGTGCTGGCGGGTTTGATCGCCGGCGGGCGCTATGCGTGGAAGGCGTATCAGGCGCATCGCGCGCAGAAAAAATCTTCCGCGATTGTCAGTCTACCCGCGGCAACTCAATCGCAAAACTTGCCGGATTCGATCGCCTCACCAAACGCGGCCGCGGCAAATTCCGCGCCGAGCGCACTGGATCTCTCCATTTCAGCGCTGAGCTCCACTCATGTACGGGTAGTAGCAGATGACAGTTTAGTGTTTGACGGTGAGCTGGCTTCGGGCGAAAACCGGCAATTCCGTGCCACCGACCGGATGGAAGTCACCGCGGCGGACCCTTCCGCGGTATTGTTGGATTTGAACGGCCAAACAGTTGCGCCGCTTGGCGCGCCCGGCTTCTCCGGTACAATCGTGTTGACGCAAAAGGATCTGAGGCAGGCGACCGGTGGAGACACTCAGCGCTGAAGTATTGGAGGATTTGCGGCAAGGCCGCTCCAGCCGCGAAAACAAGCTGGCCGTGTGTACCGGCGGCGTGCAGATCGCGGCGCCCGATCTGGCCGAGGTGCTCACAGTGCTGGCTCTTGACCCCGACGAACTGGTGGCCAGCCGCGCGCGCGATTCGATTCTCTCCTTGCCGATTCAGAATTTTGTGGAAGCGCTAAACCGAGAACAAGCGCTGGAGCCGCTGTTCCAATATGCCGCCACCAATCTGGCCGGCAAACCGGCCGTATTGAACGCAATGATCAAGAACAAGAATTGCGGCGCGGACCATCTATTGCCGATTGTGCCGCATCTCTCGACGCTCGATATCCAGGCACTGATGGACGAACTGGAGCGGGTGGTCGATTCGAAAGACCTGGTGTCGGCTCTAGAGAAATCCAGTTCCGTGACGCTGGAGCAAAAAGCGCAGCTCAATGAACTGCTAAGCGACGAAACTCCGGATGAAGCGGCGCTGGCGCTGGCCGCCGCGGATCTGGAGATGGACGAAGAGCGACGGAAGACATTGCTGCAACAGATTTCGGCGATGACGGTGGCGCAGCGCGTGAAATTTGCCATGAAGGGCGGCGCGGATGCCCGGCGCGTGCTGATTCGCGACACCAACAAAGTGGTGCAGCGCGCGGTGCTGCAATCGCCGCGGCTGACGGACCAGGAAGTGGAAGCGTTCGCTTCGATGACCAACCTGACGGACGAGATTTTGCGGCTGATCGGAAAAAACCGGAATTTCCGGAAAAATTATTCGGTGGTGCGGAACCTGTTGAATAATGGCAAAGCGCCGCTGGACGTCACGATGAACCTGCTGCCCATGCTGAATCCGATGGACTTGAAGAAGCTGACCATGAACAAAAATGTGCCGGAGACGCTGCGGACCACGGCGGTCAAGCTGCACCGGCAGCGCTCGGAATCGAAGAAATAGAAAGGCAACTGTTTCGAATGTTCGCAAGAAAGAAATTGGTCGCCCTTTTCGGCGCGATACTTGCCGCTTCGGTGGTTGTTGTGGGGTCCCTGCGCGCCAATCCCGAAGAGCCGTGGACGGGGAAGCAAACTGTGCAGGTAGAGGCTTTTGCGAAAGAGCTACAACAGGAGAGAGATCCGTACCCCACGGTGATTTATGTGGGCGTGAAGGCCCTGTACGAAGGCGCGCACATTCCTGGCGCGGTGTTCTACGGGCCGGGCTCGACGGAGCAGGGATTAAGCGAGCTAAAAAGGTTTGCGGCCACGCTGCCAAAGAATTCGGATGTGGTTCTGTATTGTGGATGCTGTCCTCTGGAGAAGTGTCCTAATCTGCGGCCAGCTTTTGTCGCGTTGAAAGAAAGCGGATTCGCGCGGCTGCGCGTGCTGATCTTGCCGACGAACTTCAACACCGACTGGGTGGAAAAAGGCTTCCCTGTTCACAAAGGCGAGAAGCCCTAGCTCCCTCTGCTTCGAGCGCCGTTTTTCCCCACGAATGATGTACCATCTAGCCGCTTCGGAATCCTGGAGGCGCGCATGCACAAGAAACTGATTTTTACGGCTACTTTCGCGATCCTGGCGCCACTTTTGTTCGGAGGGGCGGCACTGACAGTTGGCCAATCGGCGCTAGCGAAACCCGACCAGGACACGGTCTTGAAGGCCGCCGACATCAAGCCGAAGCTCTTTCCGGAAACGGTTTTCTTCCGCGGACAGTCGGCGCCGGTGCAGATGCGCAACACCGGCGGAGTGCATTTTTCCGATGACCTCTACCTGCTAGCCGGCATGGTGGACAATTCGGGATATTCGACGGGTATTCGCGAAAAGTATCAGGCCTATTTGCTGAGCGAAGTGACGCTGCAAATTGCCGGACAAACGCTGAAGCCTGGCGCTTACGGAATGGGCTTTGTCGAGGGCGGAAAATTCGTGGTAATGGACCTGGCGGCCGGCGATATCATTCAGGCGGTGTCGCAACGCGACGCGGAAATGAAGAGGCCTATGCCGCTGCAGGTGCTCGCTCGGGAGGGCGGAAAGTACCGGCTCTATATGGGACGGGATTTCGTGGAGTTCAGCCGTACCAAATAGGCGGGATTTTTCGTCACATCGAGAAGCGCGTCAGCTTTCAAAACGAGACGCTCGTTCCAGTCGAGAGTGCGTGAGATGAGCAAAACGACAAAGTTTCGCCGAATGCTAGCGGCATGCCTATTGCTGTCCGCCGCGGCAGCAATCGCGGCCCCCAAGCCAGCAAAGCTGCTGTTTGACGGTAAGACCTGGTGGGACCACGTGAAAGTGATCGCGGACGATAGCATGGAGGGGCGCGAGACGGGGAGCCTGGGATTGCGAAAGGCGGAAGCCTATGCGGTGGAGCAACTCAAGCGCGCAGGACTTGAGCCCGCTGGCACGGATGGGTTCTACCAGAGCATTCAGTTTGTACAACGGCAGATCGACGAGAAGAATTCCTATGCGTTCTTGACGCGCGGCGGGCAATCAAATCCAGTGGCGCTGGGCGACGACGCTTATTTTTCGACGCGAGTGGACGGTTCCGATCAGGAAGTGAACGCGGGGCTGGTGTTCGCGGGCAATGGATTGCAAGTACCGGAAAGCCATTTGGACGAACTGGCCGGTCTGGATCTCAAAGGGAAGGTAGTGGTGTACCTGGCGGGGTCGCCGGCCTCCGTGCCCGGTTCGCTGGCTGCTCATTACGGTGGATTGGCGCAGCGGTGGAAAGCGTATGCCGCGGCGGGAGCGGTGGGAATCATCGTCATTCCGAATCCGGCCTCGATGGATATTCCATGGTCGAGGATGTCGCTGAATCGCGCCCACCCTTCAATGGATTTGGCCGATCCGGAGTTCAACGAAATTGCTGGTTTGAAAGTGGCTATGGTGTTCAATCCAGCTGCGGCGGATGCGCTGTTCGACGGGTCGGGTCACAGTTTTGCGGAAATGGCGGCACTGGGACGCGACCGCAAGGAACTACCGCATTTTGCGCTGGGCGTTTCACTGAAAGCGCAGGCGGCAATCGAGAAGGCAACGATTGAATCGGCCAACGTGGTAGCTAAACTAACCGGAACGGATCCGAAGCTGAGGAACGAATATGTGGTGCTGTCGGCGCACATCGACCACGTGGGAATCGGCGAGCCGGTGAATGGCGACCGGATTTACAACGGAGCGATGGACGACGGAAGCG
Organism: Candidatus Acidiferrum sp.; assembly: GCA_035703315.1. Lineage (GTDB taxonomy): Bacteria > Acidobacteriota > Terriglobia > Acidiferrales > UBA7541 > Acidiferrum. The sequence goes on from DASSYL010000022.1 coordinate 6,606, forward strand.
GCACGGCGGCGGTGCTGGACATTGCGGCTTCCCTGAAGCATCGTCCGGAAAAATTGAAGCGGTCCGTGATTTTCCTGCTGGTGACGGCGGAAGAAAAAGGATTGCTGGGCTCGAAGTACTTTGCGGCGCGGCCGACAGTAGACACGAATTCGATCGTGGCCGACATCAACATTGATATGTTTTTGCCGATCGTGCCGCTGAAAGTGCTGCGGGTGCAAGGGATCAACGATTCGACGCTGGGTGATCGGGCGGCGGACATCGCGAAGTCCTTTGGCGTGAAAGCGATTCCGGATCCGGAGCCTCTGCGAAACCTGTTCGTGCGGAGCGATCAATACAACTTTATCCGCCACGGAATCCCGTCGGTCATTATGGATGTTTTTTACGAAGCGAATTCGCCGGAAGCACAAACGTTCAAAGACTGGCTGACGCAGCGCTATCACGCGCCGAGCGATGACACCGACCAGCCGGTGGACTTGCGCGCGGCAGCGTTGTACGAGCAAATCGTCCGCCGGTTACTGGTGGAGACGGCGAACGATGCGCAAAAGCCGCAGTGGAAGGCGGACTCTTTTTTCAAGCGCTACGCGAGCGGACCAGGCAACTAGTCGCAACGGGAGCGAAGCGTGGGCGGCAAGACAATGGACGTGGAATGGCTCCGCAAAATTTGTCTGTCCTTGCCGGGCACGACGGAGCAAGTGCAATGGGGCAACGACCTGCTGTTTAAGGTGCATGGGAAGATGTTCGCAATCACGCCCTTGGAGCCAGCACCAGTCTGCCTCTCATTCAAGTGCTCCGATGACGCCTTCGCCGAGCTAACGGAACGACCGAACATTATTCCTGCGCCTTACCTGGCGCGGGCCAAGTGGGTAGCGCTGGAGACCCGCGAAGCGCTTGCCCGCGAAGAGCTGGCCGAGCTGCTGCAAAACTCCTACCAACTGGTGTTAGCGAAGTTGCCGAAACGCCTGCGCGAGCCTTCGGCTGCGGTGGGTAGAAAAACGGCGAAATCTGTGAAAAAGGCGAAGCGAGCGAAAAAGAGGAGTCCTCGAAGCTGAGAGACGGGGTTAAGGGCGAATGACGGCGCACCGCGTAGATCTAGGCGGTAACTTTGTTGGCGGCGACCTTAGATAGGACACGGCGCAGCGGCTTGGCGCCCGGCAGCGGAAAAGTCATGTTCCAGAAATTGATATCGGTCGAGAGAAACTCCACACCGACGTAAGTCTTGCCGTCGCGTTTGCGCTGGATGGACACAACGCGAGCCTCGACTTTGCGCGCGTTACTTTCGTTGATCAAGAGCAGAACCTGGCCGACGATCAGAGGATGCTCGGTTTCGATCTGCGCGCCATGTTGGCTGACCGCGTTGGTCTTG
>DASSYL010000259.1:0-6374 GCA_035703315.1 Candidatus Acidiferrum sp.
TCTTCGATGACTTTCTGGTGGCGGCGCTGGACGGAGCATTCACGTTCGCCGAGCGAGACTACCCGGCCGTGAGCGTCGGCGAGGATTTGGATTTCGATGTGCCGCGGCTTTTCGAGATATTTTTCCAGATAGACACTGGCGTCGCCGAAAGCGTTGAGGGCTTCGGAGGAAGCGTCGCGAAACGCCGCGGAGAATTCGGAGTCAGCGTTGACCAGACGCATGCCTTTGCCGCCGCCACCGGCAACTGCTTTAAGCAGGACCGGGTACCCCATGTTGCGCGCGAGCTCCTGTGCGGCTTGCGGATCTTCGATGGGATCATTGGTGCCGGGAACGGAGGGAACTTCGGCGCGGCGGGCGAGCTGACGGCCAGCCGTTTTGGCGCCGAGAGCTTCCATGGCTTCGGCCGAAGGACCAATGAAGGTGACGCCGGCGTCGGCGCAGGCGCGCGGGAGCGCTGCATTTTCGGCAAGGAAACCGTAGCCGGGATGGATCGCATCGCAGCCGGCGCGGCGGGCGACCTCCATAATCTTGTCGATACGCAGATAACTTTCGCGGGAAGGCGCGCGGCCAATGGGATAGGCTTCGTCGGCGAGGCGGACGTGGAGCGAGTTGCGGTCCACGTCACTGAAGACCGCGGCAGAGCGGATGCCAAGTTCCCGGCAGGCGCGGAGGATGCGCACGGCAATTTCGCCGCGATTGGCGATGAGAATTTTGCGGAACATTGGCGAATTGAAATGCAGCGGAAGTTTAGCACGTGGTTCGCCGCGGGTGAGACGCGTCAATTCGCTTGCGTGTCCAATTGTTTCCGGTATAAGAGAAGGCTTCGCTTGGCAAAGGAGCTTCGGGATCATGAACACGAAATGGATGATGGCATGCGCGGCGTTGTTGCTGGCGGGGACACAGCTAGTGGCGCAGGAGGCGACGGTCGCGCCGCCGGAGAGCATCGTTGCCGACGGCGTGCCGAAAATGGCAACAGCGGTGGCGGAGACCGCGGGGCGCTACGGCGCTTACCGCAGTGCCGGGCTGGCGGACTGGAATCCCACCAAGCGCGAAATGCTGATCGCGACGCGGTTTGGCGATACGCCGCAGCTGCATCTAGTTTCGATGCCGGGCGGGGCGCGACGGCAGCTGACATTTTTTCCGGACGCGGTGACGAACGCACGCTTCCATCCAAACGGCGGCGACTACATTGTTTTTATGAAGGATATCGGCGGTGGAGAGTGGTATCAACTGTACCGCTATGACTTGAAGACAGGTGATGTGACGTTGCTGACGGACGGCAAGGCTCGTAATTTGATGGGCCCGTGGTCCACGAAGGGCGACGAATTGGCGTATATGTCCACGCGTCGGACGGGGAAGGATGTGGATCTGTGGGTGATGAATCCGGCGGACCCCAAGTCGGATCATTTGCTGACGAAGCTAGAAGGCGGTGGCTGGGAGGCGCTCGATTGGTCGCCGGACGACAAGAAAGTTTTGCTGAAGGAAGATTTGTCCATCAATGAATCGTATTTGTGGCTGGTGGATACGAGCACGGGAGAGAAGACGGCCTTCACGCCGCGCGATGCCAAAGAAAAAGCATCTTATGGTGAGGGAGAGTTCAGTAAGGACGGCAAGGGTGTTTACGTTACCACGGACAAGGACTCGGAATTTCAGAGGCTGGCGTATCTCGATTTGACGACGAAGCAGCCTAAGTACCTGACGACCAAAATTCCCTGGGACGTGGATGGATTCCGGTTGTCGCATGACGGGCGACGGATCGCGTTTGTGACGAACGAAGCTGGCGTGAGCGTGTTGCATTTGCGCAGCGCCGGCAGTGAAACGGATGCGTCGCTGCCAAAACTGCCGGCTGGCGTGATTGGAGGACTGCGGTGGCAGCACGACAGTCGCGAGCTAGCCTTCGCGCTCATGAATGCGCGCGGGCCGGGCGACGTCTTCTCGATTGATGTGCCGAGCGGCAAGCTGGCGCGGTGGACGAACAGCGAAACGGCGGTGAGGACGGATGCGTTTCCGGAAGCGGAACTCGTGAAATGGAAAAGCTTCGATGGTAAGGAAATTTCGGGATTTTTATACCGGCCGCCGGCGGCGAAATTTCCGGGCAAGCGGCCGGTGCTGGTGGTGATTCACGGCGGACCAGAGGGACAATCGCAGCCAGTGTTTCTGGGCCGCGGGAATTACTACTTGAATGAGCTGGGAATCGCACTGATCTATCCGAACGTGCGTGGTTCGACGGGATACGGAAAGACGTTCTCGCTGCTGGACAACGGCTTTCAGCGCGAGGACACGTATAAAGACATCAACGCGCTCTTCGATTGGATTGGAGGGCAAAGCGGCTTGGATGCGAGCCGGATTTGCGTGACCGGCGGCAGCTACGGGGGCCACATGACCCTGGCCATTTCTACTTTTTACAGCGACCGGATCAAGTGTTCGGTGGACATCGTTGGCATGTCGAACCTGGTGACGTTCCTGGAACACACGGAAGCGTATCGCCGCGATCTGCGACGCGTGGAGTATGGCGACGAGCGCGATGCAAAGATGCGCGATTTCCTGGAAAAGATTGCACCGATGAACCACGTGGACATGATCAAGAAACCCATGCTGGTGGTAGCGGGCAAAAACGATCCGCGCGTGCCGGTCAGCGAAAGCGTGCAGATTGTGGCGGCGTTGAAAAAAGAAGGGACGCCAGTGTGGTACCTGATGGCTACGGATGAAGGCCACGGCTACCGCAAGAAGGTCAATCAGGACTTTCAGTTCTACGCCACCGTGGAGTTTTTGAAAAAATATTTGCTGAACTAGCCGCGCATGTCCATCGTGCGCGTCTGCCAAGAGTTGGCTTATTCGCCGAGTGTGAAGTTGACTTCGAATTGCGTGGCTTTGGGAGAGCCATGCGGGACGACCAAAACGTTGGTCAGGCGCGGCAAGTCCAACAGCAGGTTCATCAGCTTGTTGAGCAGCATCGTATCCATCAGACAGCCGCGTAAGCGCATTGGGCACTGGCTCTCCCTGCACTGCGACGGCGAACGGAACCATGCTGTACTTGTTCTTGAGGCTGGCGGCGATGTTGACCAGGTCCGCCAAATTTTCCGTCTGCATTCCGCTGTGCTTCAGATGCTCCAAGAGATGCTGTTCAAAGGGACTTCCGTTTTGTGCCGCATTTAGAAACTCATACGCCCTACAACGGGATATTTCCGTGCTTCTTGCGCGGATTGACGTCGCGCTTGTTTTCCAGGGCTCGCAGCGAAACGATGATGCGCTCGCGGGTTTCGGCCGGTTCGATTACTGCGTCAATGTAGCCACGCTCGGCGGCGACGAACGGGTTGGCAAAGCGTTCGCGGAACTCGGCGATTTTTTCCTGGCGAAGCTTTTCGCGATCGTTTTCAGCTGCCTTGTCCAGCTCGCGTTTGTGCACGATGTTGACGGCGCCCTCCGGCCCCATCACCGCGATTTCCGCGGTGGGCCAGGCGAAATTCGCATCAGTGCGGATGTGCTTCGACGCCATAACGCAGTACGCGCCGCCGTAGGCTTTTCGCGTAATCACAGTAATCTTGGGCACCGTCGCTTCCGCAAACGCGTACAGAAGTTTGGCGCCATGCCGAATGATCCCGCCGAATTCCTGCTGGGTCCCGGGAAGAAAGCCAGGCACGTCTTCAAAAGTGATCAACGGAATGTTAAAGGCGTCGCAGAAACGCACGAAGCGCGCGCCCTTGACCGACGCGTTGATGTCCAGCACTCCCGCAAGGAATGCGGGCTGGTTGGCCACGATGCCGATGGGCCGACCGTCCATTCGAGCGAAGCCCACCACCAGATTTTTCGCAAAGTGTTCCTGCACCTCAAAGAAGTAGCCATCGTCCACGATGGCGTGGATGGCGTCCTTGATATCGTAGGGTTTCTGAGCGTCTTCCGGAACCAGCGTATTAAGCGCAGAGTCGCGACGAGTGGCCGAGTCGCTAGTCGCTCGGCGCGGCGGATCTTCCAGATTATTCGACGGCAGAAAGCTCATCAACTCGCGGATCATGGCGCAGCCGTCAGCATCATCGCGTGAAATGAAGTGTGCGACGCCGCTCTTTTCGTTGTGCGTCATCGCTCCACCCAGCTCCTGCTTGGTCACTTCCTCGTGTGTGACGGTCTTGATGACCTCCGGGCCGGTGACGAACATGTACGATGTTTCGCGCGTCATGAAAATAAAGTCGGTGATCGCCGGCGAATAGACCGCTCCGCCCGCGCAGGGTCCCATGATGGCGCTGATTTGCGGGATCACGCCGCTAGCTAACGTATTGCGCAAGAAAATCTCCGCATAGCCTGCGAGCGACATCACGCCTTCCTGAATGCGCGCCCCGCCGGAGTCATTCAAACCAATCACCGGCGCGCCATTGCGCATAGCCAGGTCCATGATCTTGCAGATTTTCTGCGCGTTGGATTCGGAGAGCGATCCGCCAAAGACCGTAAAATCCTGTGCGAAGACGTAAACCAAACGGCCGTCAATTCGCCCAAATCCGGTCACGAAGCCATCGCCGGCGGGCCGCTGCGATTCCATGCCAAAGTCCGTGCAATGATGCCGGACGAATTTATCCAACTCTTCGAATGTGCCCTCGTCCAGTAAAAGATTGATACGTTCGCGAGCGGTCAGCTTGCCCGCTTTGTGTTCACGCTCGCGGCGTTCTGATCCTCCACCTGCCTCGGCTTCGGCGCTGCGGCGGCGCAATTCCTCAACGCGTCCTTCCTGAACGCTGATCGGCATGGCAGAAGGTTTTGGTTCAGGCAAGCGGCCCTCCAGCGGACGGCGGTTCCTGCACGTGGAAAATGCGCACTGCCAGATGAGTAGCCACCCACACGGTTCCCAGCAGCAAAACGATGCCAAGGACCAGCTCCGCGCCGATCGCAAATGATCTTTGCAGCGGCGAATGGATTGCAGTCACTTTCAATGTTGCACCCACCAGCACAAACATTGCGCCAAGCGTCAGTGCGATAATCAAGACCGCAGTAAGCATGGAAGCGAAGATTTGCTTCATGGAAACTTTTCAAAAACGCACGGCGTGCGCCTGCTTCCTACAATCAGCTCAGGCTTTAGCTTAGCGCAATCCCGACCAATCGTCGGCGACCAGTATGGAATCCGTTGGGTTCGCGGGGTCGTACTTGATGCTGGCCGGCTGACCGGCGACCAGCCGCTCCAGGCGCACCTGGCTCTCGAGACCGGTAATGTCCTGCGCGGTGTGGTAAGTGACGCCGGAGATGGCGTAACTGTAGGAAACCAGATGGCGCGGACGATTTTGCGCGAGCGGCTGCGGCTTGCCGCCGAACAACCCGCGCGACGCGGGCTGCGGCTCGGCTTCATGCTCGGCAAGTTCCACGACTTGGCCTTCCGCAATTCGCCCGATCTGGTTCAAGTGCAGCCGGCGTTTGCGTTCGGCCTCTTCCGGATCAACCGCGGGACGAAAAAATGCGTACGCGATCAAAGCCAGTCCGGCAACCGCCGCCCCAATTGCGGTCGCCAACATCTTCCAATCTGCCAGCAGGTGCTTCAACGTTGCGGCCCCCAAGCTCGTTTAGCGGAGGAAAGCATCTCGCGAACACTCGTTCGCGACGGCGCCTTGCTGCGCCACGCCCCCCGAGGTTCTTATTCTACGGATGCAGCGGCCCGTATGAAAACTACGCAATCGAACCGTGCACCGGATTACGCAACAGCCCGATACCTTCAACTCGTACGTCAACCGTATCGCCGGCGACCAACGGGCCGACTCCGGATGGCGTGCCCGTGGCGATCAGGTCGCCCGGTTCGAGCGTCATCATTCGCGAAACCCAACGCACCAGGAACGCCGGAGAAAAAACCATCAGCGAAGTGCGGCCCACCTGGCGTACTTCTTCATTTACCAACGTTTCCACCAGTAAATCGTCTGGCCGCACTCGCGTTTCAATATATGGACCAACCGGGCAAAACGTATCGAACCCCTTCGCGCGGGTAAATTGCACATCTGATTTTTGCAGGTCGCGCGCCGTCACGTCATTCACGCAGGTATAGCCAAGCACGTAGGACAACGCGTCGTCGCTGTCGCTGAGGTGTGAGCAGCGCCGGCCGATAACCAACCCCAGCTCGCCTTCGTGCTCGACTCGCTGCGAATATTTCGGCAGCGCAATCGGCTCGCCGGGCCCCACAATCGAGCTTGAGGGTTTCAGAAACATGAGCGGATCCTTGGGGACCTGGTTGCCGAGTTCGGCCGCATGTGCAGCGTAGTTGCGGCCGATGCAGACGATTTTTTTCGGCTCGACGGGCGCGAGAAGCCGCACACCGTCGGCGGCGGCGGATCGTCCCGTTTCTCTCCACTCGCTCCAGGGAGGACCGCTGATCTCTTTGACTCGATCTTCATCGAGGATTCCGTAGC
>DASSYL010000044.1:0-3187 GCA_035703315.1 Candidatus Acidiferrum sp.
CCAGCATCACGTCGCGACGCCCCTGCTCGAGTTCGTGGATCAGTTGCCCGGCTAAAGCGACTTTGTCCGCGCTGTCGCGAAGCGTCAGGCTGCGCGTTTTGGTGTCCATATTGATGCGCGTGACGTTGGCGATCTCGCGGATCACGCGCATCATCTCGGTTAAGTCTTCCGGCGCCACCGCCGCATCCACTGGGAACGTCTGTTCCACTTCCTCCGCATATTGGCGGCGCTTTTCAATGGTGTCCGCCGCTACAAAAATTAGCACCGGATTCACCACGCGGTAAAACGTCTTGCTCTGCGCTCCGAGCAGTTGCATCGCCGAATAGAAATCCAAGCCGTCAATGCGCAGTTTTACGTTTTGCGAGCTCAGCTCGGGATCAAACGCCACATGCACACCGAACATGCCTGCCACTTGCTCGTACGCGCTCTTCGCGTCTCCGCGCACATTCACCGATTTCTTCCCCGGCTGTGGCTTGAGCGTCGCAGGACCTTTGAGCTCATAGTCCTCGCGGTCGCCGCGCCGCAAATACTGCCTGGGCATCTGCCGCATCTCGGCCGCGCGCTGCGACAAAATCGTGTTGCCGGGATCAATCTGCAGCGCCTGGTAGAGCAACTCAATCGCGTCATCCACCCGCCCGTCGAGCGCCTTGGCCTCCGCCTGGTCCACAATCTTTTGCACCACCCGTGCACGCACTCCCGCCGCGCGCCGGCGAATGCCGATGTCGCCTGGCGCGAGCCGCACCGCTTCGTCGTAACGAGCCAGCGCTTCGTCCGTCTTTCCTTCCGCTGCCGCCTTGTCGCCGCCGTCCGCCGCCTTCAGGGCCCCCTTGAGATTCTCTTTAACTTGTTGGGGCGGTTTGGAAGGTGTGGCGGGAGCTTGGGCGCAAACTCGAGCCGCGCCAAACGGCATCGCGGCAGTTGCCAGCAGTGACAGCGCTTGCGCGGCAAGGAGCACGCGCCTGCGGGTGGTGGTGAGAACGGTCGCTGAAAAGGGCATAAGACTCGTGTATTCTATCCGAAAGAAATAGGACTAGATTAGTCCGATTGACCTGCCGGGTCTCTGGCGGTAAACTTGATATTGTAGTTGCAACTCAGTTACAACTGGAAATAGCCTGTTGCTCTCTGCTTTTCTCATCGCTCTCCGTGAAGGCGTCGAAGCCGCCCTGGTCGTAGGCATCATCTTGGTTTACTTGGCGCGCACCGGCCGCTCCCAGCTCGCCCGTTACGCCTGGTCTGGTGTAGCCCTTGCCGCTGCCCTCAGCCTGCTCGTGTCCCTCGCTCTCGACCATTGGCGCATCAATGGCGACGGTTTTGAAGGCCTGCTGATGCTTCTGGCTTCGGCGTTCGTCATTTCGATGATCATTTGGATGAACCGCGTTGCGCGTCACTTGCGAAAAGACATCGAACAGAAAATTGAAAATTACGCCTTGCGCGCCGGCTCTGCGGCCGGCTGGGGGATTTTTCTTTTTGTTTTTCTGATGGTGCTACGCGAAGGCGTGGAACTTGCCGTTATTCTGCGGGCGGTCGAACTTTCCAGCGAAGGGATCCAGACCTGGATCGGTACGATCGCCGGGTTGGCCGCGGCCATAGCCGTTGGCCTTTTCTTCTTCAAGGGCACGCTGAAGGTTCCGCTGCACCGCTTTTTTGCCGCGACGACGATGATTTTGTGGCTGGTAGCGGCGCAGCTGGCGCTGACCGGCCTGCACGAACTGAGCGAAGCCCGTTGGCTACCCTCGAGCAAAGGCGAAATGGCCCTCATTGGGCCGATTGTCCGCAACGAGATCTTTTTCTTCGTATTTATTTTTGGTGCGGCGGTCCTGCTGATTCTGCGCGAGTGGCTAACGGCGTCCCACGCCAAAATCGAGGCGGCAGCGAATGATGCGGAAAGACGCCTCTTGGCTTCGCAGCAGCGGCGCACGCGAAACTGGATGCTCGCCGCGGTTTCTGCCTGCTTGGCTGTGCTCTTGGCCCTCACTGCGGATTTCATTTACGCGAAGGCAGGCTCCGCTCCGCCTTCGGCCCGCGCCGTCGCTCCGGCCGGTTCCTCCGCCGACGATCTACGCATCCCCCTCAGCGACGTGCAGGACGGCAATCTCCATCTATACACGGCGAATGTTTCGAGTGGCGCGACCGGAAACCAGTCATTCCGCTTCCTGATCATCAAGAAGCCGCAGGGCTGGGGCGTTGCGCTCGATGCCTGCCGCATCTGCGGCGCCGATGGTTACCGCCAGGACGGCCAGAACGTCGTCTGCCGCCACTGCGGCTCGGCCATCTATGTCCCAACCATTGGCGAAGCCGGCGGCTGCAATCCCATCGGCGTACCGTTTCAAGTAGACGGCGCCGATCTGGTCGTCCACGTTTCCGCCCTGGCCAAGGCCTTCACCGAAGTACCGAAATGAGGGATGGGGGCACGGGTCGACAGTCTGGAACCGTTTTGGTTTTACGTTGAACTTTTAAACTTTGAGCCTTGAACTGCCTTTATGTTTCTCCGCCTCATTGCCGATAACTTCGCACGCCGGCCGCGGCGCAAGCTGCTGACCGCGGCGGCTCTTTCGCTGGGCATGGCCGTGGCCACGGCGGCGCTCAGCGTTTCCCTCGACGTCGGCGATCGCTTGGCCAAAGAATTTCGCTCGCTCGGAGCAAATCTGGTAGTCACTCCCGAAGCCGATTCGCTGCCGCTCGAAATCGGTGGCGTGGACTACCGCCCGGTCAACGCCGGAGCGTATCTTCCCGAAGCCGATCTGCCTAAAATCAAAACCGTCTTCTGGCACAACAACATCACCGCCTTCGCGCCGATATTGGAAGTCCAGGTTCAGACATGGTCGCCCTCCTCCCGACACCTTTCTTCACCTGCGGTTTTGGACAGTGCAAGCATGATTGGGACCTGGGCCGACCAATCGGTTTCTCTGAAAGATGGTTCCGCATTCCAAACCGGCGTTGCTAAGACAAATCCATGGTGGAAGACGGAAGGGCATTGGTTTATAGACAATTCCGCGCAATCCGTCGTCGGCTCGCGATTTGCGGAAAAGAATGGAATAAAAGTCGGAGACCAGGTCAATGTAAGCGCCGATGGCCACCATTGGATGTCACTGACAGCAACTGGTGTATTGAGTTCCGGGGGACCCGAGGACGACGCCATCATTGTTCCCTTGCCGATCGCACAACAATTGGCGAATAAGCCAGGTGA